>JACPTB010000002.1 GCA_016192995.1 Candidatus Woesearchaeota archaeon | reverse complement strand
CTGAGAAATCTGTTTCTCATAACAAACTTTTTTAACTAGGCGTTGTACTTGTTCTACTGTATACTGGATTGTTGAATTATTGTGTTTCATCATACAATTTTTCATGCCAGTATACATATTTATGACTTTCGGGACAACGCCTTTAAATCACAAAACATATAAACTAATTTCTCAATAAGAATATAATGATGAAAAACAACATAATTTCAACCATAGTTTTAATGATAATTGCTCTGTTAATAGTTGGCTGCAACCAGCAAAATACTACGCAGCCGATTGCATCGCCTAGTACTTCTGCTCCAGCTGAAAATCCAGAAGGTAATAATAATGTAGTAATGATCAATCACTTTGTCTTTGAGCCTAGTGAGATTACTATTGGTGCAGGTGAAACAGTAGCATGGAAACATAATGATAATGTTGCTCATAAAATTGTTTCTGAGGAACTCTTTGAAAGTAATGTTATGAATAGGGGAGATCAATTTACTTACACTTTTGATAAACCTGGCGAGTATTCTTATTATTGCAGTATTCATCCCTCTATGACTGGTAAAATCATTGTGAAATAAGATGAAAAATAAGATATTCTATCAATCTTTAATTGCTGCTCTTTGCACTGATTTTCTTGATTTTATGTTCCACGTTTTCCTGACTAATCCAATGGAATCGTTGACGTACTTTGTGATTAAGTTTCTGCTTGCTTTTTTTATTGCAACGTTTTTGTTCAGTCTTAAAGCAATGAACACTGCACGAAAGAATTTGAAATTGATTTCATTCATGGGATTAGTGTTTAGCACCTTGATGAGCATATACTATCGCGCATGGGAATTAGGTGAAGCGCATGTTCCTTTTGAATCAAGAGCTCCTGATATTATCGGTATAGAACGAACAAATCTCTTGTTATTTAGCGGAACGTGGTGGCTTGGTCATGCATTATTTTTTGTTCTTGGTGTTCTTATTGCTTTAAAAGTAATCAAAGAAAGATAATATCTGCTTAGTAGTTTTAAGTAGTTATTCATTAGATTTATATTCTCTTTTTGTCTCTCTTAACATGAAGTAGTATGAATCTTGACTATATTAAAGACAAAGGAAGAACTAAATATTATCCACTCTTACTAGCTAAGCGTATCAAACTGCATGCTCAAGAAGGTTTTAATCAAAGGGCTAAGCAGGATTATTTTGGCGAAGCACCAAATATCTTTGTTGGCAGATTTGGGTATCCACATATCAATGTAGGGATTCTTAACACTGAACAATATCATGCAAACGATGATATTCCGTTGTGGGTCAAAGAAAATTATTCTATGCCTAAAATTATTGATCTTCGCACCAATTTAGTTAACAGCACGTTCAAAGCTTCTATTAAGTCCTTTGATGATAAATTAATTCAAATGTCGCAGGAGATTTCTATGTCAATAAAGCCGGTTGATGTTGAGATTAATCTTGAAAGAAAACCGCAATTTACTTTAAGCCTGAATCAAGGCACTACTCCCCATGGACCAAATGTTGATTTGAAAAAGGCAATCCTTACTGAAAATCCTTCTATTCCGACTGTTGTTGATAAAGTTGTTTCAGACACTGATTTTAAAGCTGTCGAAGCTTTGGGAAAACTCTATGAAAAAGGGTATGATCGTTATTATCTGACTAAATTGATCAGTGTTGGTAATCTGGGTGTTAAACCACAGAGGAAATTAGTGCCTACCCGTTGGAGTATTACTGCTGTTGACGATACTTTAGGAAAAAAATTAATTGCTGAAATTAAAGATTGTTCTGTCATTAACGAACCTCTTGCTTTTTTTGGAGGTTACATGGGGAATTATTTTTTAGTTCTTATGTTTGCTGATGTTTGGCAGTATGAATTATTTGAAATGATTACGGTTGAAAACAGCGCATTTTCTACTGATTATGAGCCATATACTGGTAGGAAAACCTATGCTGACAATACTGTTGGCGGCTATTATGGCAACAGACTGCGAGTTTTGGAAAAATTAAAAGAAATGAAACGGCAGGCATCGGTGCTTTGTTTGCGATTTATTAATCCTTATGAATACATTGCTCCTCTTGGTGTGTTTGTGACCACAGAAGCCTGCGCAAATGCCGTACATCAGAAACCGCTTGTGTTTGGGAGCAAAGAGCTTATGTTAAGTTTTGCTGAGAAATTTGCGTTGAGGAAATTTAATTTTAATATCAACGCTATTTTAAAACAAAGCAAATTGGTTGATGCATTAACTAAGCAGAGGAAGCTCGGGGAGTTCTAATGAGAACTTTGCAAAATACTCGCAAAGCTCGGGTTACTGCCAGTTCGCATTGAGATCTTTGTTAAACAAAGCAATTTTCTCTCTGGAACTCCGAAAATTGCTCGATAAGTCTTTCGAAAATGCTTACGAAATTGGCAGTAACCATAATTTTGCAAAGTTCTCTAATCATAAAATTGTTTCAACGTATTTTCTAACTCTGAAAATACATATTTAATCATATACAAATAATTACCATCATCTGCACGCTGCAATCCAGTATAATATCTTCTCTTATTTTTATTTTGGATAATAATTACTGGGTAATTATGTTGTAATAATATTTTATTTAATAATAATCTTCCAACTCTTCCGTTACCATCAAAAAAGGGATGGATTCTTTCGAAAATGCAATGAAATGTACCTGCAAGTTCTAAAGGATGCAATTGATCTTTATTTTCATCATACCACTCAAGAAGATTATTTATTTCGGTTTCAATCATGTCGGGTTTTATGGGAATTAAAGTACCTACTCTTACCTGTCCATCCCTGAATAACCCAGCATCCTCAGTTATATTATGCTTTAATACTCTATGAAATTCTAGGATTAAGTCTTTTGAAATCTTATTTGAAATATTATTTTTCATGAATAAAAATGCAGTTTTATGATTTTCTGTTTCTTTAATATCCCTCATTGGCTTGTCTTTTGGAGAAATACCTTCCATAAGAAGCATTTTTGTATCTTTGTAGGTAAGTGTAGAGCCTTCTATTCTGTTAGTGTCATAGGTAAATTTAATCATTATTTCTTCTTCTAATCTTTGTAATTGGTCTTTTGTTGTATTTTTTATTTTCTTCTGGTAGTCTTTTTTTATTTCTTCTAATTTGATATTATTTGTTTCGAAAAAGTGACTGAGGTTGTTGAATTCAGCTTCAATCTCTATAATATCTTTTTTTGCAGGTGGATTTATTCCTACATAACGTTCAATTTTTTTCCATTTATTTTCTCCTATTCTTGTTGAATGAACTAAATAATAATATTCATGGTTGTTAATTATTTTTTTCCTTCCAAAAACCATTTAGTCACCACATTTTAATATTTTTTGATCTTTTTTGTTAAATTAGTCACCACGGATATTTAAAGGTTTCTCCTTAAAGTTCATATACATTCTTTCGATGCCCTATAACTGTTATTGTGATAATTAATTTTTGTTGGTCTATGTCTGCAATAGCCCGATAATCTTCTATTCTTAGTTTATAATCAGGTCGTCCAGCTAAACGTTCAAAAAAATGAAATGGATTTTCTTTTGCTGAAATAATTTTATTGAAAATTCTCTCTTTCAAGTCTTTCGGAAGCTTATTGAGAAAATCAATCGCTTCTTCATCGAATATGATTTGATAACTTATAATCCCAACCTCTTTTTTGCTTCTACTTCAGTTAGAAAGTTACTTTTCTTTATTCTTTCTCTTGCTTTTTCAATGGCTTCGACAGTTTCTTTACTTAGTTTTGGTTCATCTTTGCAAGTTTTAGCAATATATACTACTTTTTTAATAACTTCATCATAACTTTCATTTTTATATTCTCGAAAACGATCTAATTCTTGTTTTGTGTTCTCGTGAATTTTAATGGTTGTAGTTTCCATAATAATCACCGTTTACAGTGGTATACTCAAGTATATTTAAATGTTTAGTTATCTTTATATACTAACTATTATTCCTCTATTATAGAGGTTCTTAAGAGCAAATATTCAATAGATAATGGTGGAGTAATATGGCATTATATGTCCCAGATCGTCTCGTACGACCTATTTTAGATGCTGGAAAAAAATTAGTTGAATCTTCTGGGTGCCTTATCGAAGATAACTGGGGATTCAGCATGGAATGGTTGTTGCAGAATATAGTGATTTTGGACGCGCTTTTCGTAATATACTAATAGGTAATTACAGTGTTAGAGTTACGTATGTTGGTTCTGTAAGTAGAGGTAGGATGACAGGGTTTAGCTTTCAAAGTTCACAATTTGTTTTTTTTAATGTTTTAGAACAAGAACAACCCGATCAAAATAAGTATGTTTTATACAGTGATCCTGAACTTCGGAATCCACATTTATTTATACATGATGAAAGTGTTATAGCAGGTGGTGGTGTTCGAGTAGTTAAAAAGGATGAAAGGTTTTATACTGTTAATCAAGGTTCTGATCTTGTTCGATTTCTTAAAGAAGGGTTAGCAAATAAAAGAGATAAGTTTGAAGCATTAGAAATTATTTGCCGGCATGTTTGAAATTAATACTTTATTTATCATAACATTTTTATAAACATAAGCATTACTAATGATATGATCAGAAAAATAATTTTATTCAGTACTATTATTTTCTTGTTTTTATTAACCTCTTGTTCTATCGCAACTAAAAATACTGAGGTTAAACCATTAACGCCATCAACAATACTTAATGATGAAAATATGACTTCATCTGATTACAAGTATCAAAAGATCAATTATACTGATCTCATGCATAAGCTGCCTTTTCAGTACTGCGAAACTATTGAAGATTGTTTTTGTCATTGTTGTCAAAGATATTTTAATGCAACATCTACTGAAGATGATTTAAACAATGGTTGCCGTCTTCAATCAAAACAAGTTGAAGGAAATCTTATCGTTTGTGCTTTCAGCAGTTGTAGCAGTGGAACTAAAGGGTTTAAACCAGCATGCATTGAAAACAAATGTGTTTGGAAAAAGACATCAGAACCATAATATAACATTAAGGCTTCCTATTGGAAGTGCTATTGCGGTTAAAAAATACAGTCAAAAAGCTTGATTTTGACCAAATATTTTCTCGTTATAAGAAACGTGGTACTGACCTCGTAAATTTATTTCTTTATTAACATTAAATAAATAAAAAAACTATTACCTGACTTTACTGAGGTAATACAAACAAATCATCGTCAGGTGTTGTTAATTCTAATGCAGTTGCTTCCCATGTAAAACCATTTTTCCTTGACTCATAAAGTGTAATTTGATAATCTGGGTGATAACACATGTTAGATCCGCCTGGAATCTCAAAACATTTTGCATTTAGTTCCAATAGTTGTTTGTCTGGTAATTTTTTAAGACTAGCTAATATCTGTTCATCTAATTCCTGCAATCCTTTAGTGTCTTGTAGCTTTTTCATGCTTGTTACAACTTTGCAAATCCATGTTTCTTCTTTAACGCAGGAGTGAATAGTTACTGTATCTCCTTGCGTTAAGGTATACATTCTTTGTTCTTTATTTGGGTAAATAATATCTATTCTTACTTTATCATCTTTAACATACATTTTTTCAGTATGTGGTCCAATTTGACCAATTCCATCTTTTCCTAAATAAGTTCCTTCTGGTACAAAGGCTTTTGCTGTTAATATAAAACCTTCCTTCAGAGTTGTTTTATCTTGTACCTCATTTACCCTTTTATCTTCATTAGAACATCCTATAATTAAAGAAAATAAGCCAACTATTATGATCATTCTGATTATATTCATAAAATCACCTTTATCAGATTCACAAATATCTTACTATATAAATTTTATGAGATGACATTATTTTTATAAATCCCTTTGTTCTAACGTAGTGTTATGGCTCAATTAGCTCATCAACTTCGGCATTTTACTGATTACAAACAACATGTTGGAAGCCGTTATCAATCTCGACTGGAAGATCGGGCAACGTTGTTGGGTGTTGGAGCAATTATTGAAACTTCAGATGGATGTTATGTTTTTGGACAATATAGCAAAGATGGAAAATATAATCTTATTTCTGGTGGTTTAGATCCAAAAGAAGATATGATTTCCAAAGATGGCAATGCAGGAAAAACGCTTTCTCTTGATCATGGCATATTAAGAGAGATGCATGAAGAGATTGGCGTTACTGTTTATGATATTATAAGCATGCGTCATGAAATGCTATGCTCAGCGCTACATGATGGTTCGCCTAATGTAGTTTATCGTGTTCAACTAAACATTACTTGTGCTGAATTAGACCGGTGAATAGCTTCTCTTGTAGAAATAGCTCATCAACATGGTGAAACTCCTGAGATCACACATGGAATTTATGTGGGTACAGACAAAAGGAGCATCCAAACAGTTTTGACATCAGATGAAAAACAGTACAAACCTATTGCTGTTGGTATTTTGGAATATTTGTTAAAATCACATTCTTAATTATTACTCACTTAGAACCACTATTTATTTAAATTAGTTTATTATGTCTCTTTGTATGAATTGTGAATATTTTTGGCAATATAGCAGAAATAAAAAACATGAGTTGCTTATACGTCAATTTCTCCTTGTAAAAGCCGATACATTGCGTTTAACAAGAATTATTAATACTGAATGGAAATTTCCCTTTAGATTTGTCAAATATGGTGATGATAATGATAAAAGATTTCTTCAAACACTTGCATTATTACGACCTTATTTTATTAAAAAAATAGCCAATAATAAGCGTTTTAATGATATTTCTCAAGGCAACAATCAATTTGAACATTATTTTTATCAATTAAGCAAACAAATGAAACAAAAAATCAATAAAAATACCTTATTCTGGTGGAAGGCAGAACCTTATATTACTGGTGATTTTTATTGTTTGGAAGACCCTTGTTTTTATCGAGGAAAGGAAATGATTAGTGTAGTTGTCAGCCACGAACAATATATAATTCTTTATTTAACATCTTCTGAAAGAGAGAAGTTTGAGCGGCAAGGCATTATTTTTGAAAAAGGCTAATATCAACATTTAAATATCTGACTTATTCTGTCTTGTCTATGCACGGAGCTATTATTACCTTTAAAGGCTGTGAAGAAATAAGCAAGCTTGAAATAGAGGAAATTCTTGGAAAAAAAGCAACTATAAAAGACACCATTGTTTTTTTTGATTATGAAAACGAAGAAGAGCTGGTCAAATTAGCATATTTAGGGAGATCTTTTAAGTGTGTTTGGCAATTATTATTAGGATTTACCGTAAATGCTTCTTTTAAAGCCACTTCTAAAGTTATTGCTGAAAAATTAGCGAGTTTAGACCTCTCACCCTATGTAGCTGGAAAATCCTTTAAAGTTGAATGTGTACGTGAAGGCGAACATGATTACACGAGTGTTGATATTGCCAGTTTTGTTGGTGAAAAGATTGCCAGCCAAACAAAAGCAAAGGTTTCTCTTAAAACTCCGGATGTTTTAATAACAGTGTATATCTATAACAACACTCTTTATCTTGGCAGAGATTTGTTTGGGTTTAATTTATCGAAAAGGGATTATAAATTATTTCATGATCCTGATGCGTTAAATGCTGCAGTTGCTTATTCTTTAGGAAGATTTGCAGGTGTTGATGAAGGTGATGTTATTCTCGATCCACTTATGGGAACAGGTGATATTTTAATTGAAGCAGCGTTGTTTTTATCAAAAAAATCACCCCATTTCTATAAAAAAGAAAAATTTCCAAGCGATGTTCTCAAATATGATAGTTCTTTTCCTACTACTACTCAGTTTATTGGCTACGATGCAACGGTTAATGGCTTAAAATCTAGCCGAAGAAATGCTCAAATTGCAGGCATCAATAAACTATTAGAACTTTCGAGGGTTGATTTAGAATGGTTAGATACTAAAATTAAAGAATCCAGTATTGATAAAGTCATCACTAAGTTGCCTGTTCCTTCCAAAAATATTGACCCTGCTAAGATTACCAAGCTTTATAATGAGTTTTTTCATCAGGTTTCTTATGTTTTAAGAGAAGATGGAATTATGGTTGTTTGTTTGTTGAAAACAGAATTATTCAAAGAGTGCATTAAGGGTTTTAGCCTTATTAAAGAAATCAATATCTCTCAAGGTAAGCAAGAATTATATGTTTTGAAATTGAAGAAGAGCAAGTATCAGTAAAATATATAAAGCTTAAAACTAAGGATTTTATATGACCAGAAAAATAAGTTTTTTTGAAGGTGTTTTGTTATTTATTGGTTTAGTTGTAGGTATTGTAGGATTTTACTTTATCCAACAGCAGCTTCAACAAGATGGTATGATGAGCTGGAATTTTATTTTGAGTGTTTTAGTCTGGCTTGTGTTATTAGTATTGTTTATTATAGCTGCATTAGTGGTTGATGTTAAAGAAGAATTGAAGATTCTGTTGCAAGATCATTCTGAAGAAATAAGATTATTAAAAACAGAAACCGCTTTTATGAAGGAAATAAGTCATGAACAGCTTGAAGAATTAAAACTTCTTAGGGGATTTATGGATAAAGGTAGGAAATAATTTCGGTTTCGGTGAAAATCTCGGCATAGCCTCGGTTTTGGTGCCGTGATTATCCCACTTATTTGTAAGAAGGAAAAAATTCCTATTGGAATTTCCTTTTTTCTCGCTCATTAATTTGAAAGATAATCACAAGGATGGCACCAAAAACTACATTTTCACCGAAGCCAGATAATTCCATAATCTTTTTATACTTCTAGGCACTTCTTTATAGGCGTAGGAAAGCAGGTAGTTATCGCTTTTCAAGTGAGGAAAGTCTGCCCACAGTAAAAAGCCACTCTTTGAGATGGAGCAATTCATGGCAACCACTCAGAAACGATACCACCTTTGCAATGGGATGATATGGCGAAACTTCTGGCAACAGAAGCGAGTTAACCCATTGACGTCTGTAAAGGAAGGGATGAAACGGTGAGTCCTGGCTTGTGCAAGTCCGTTTGGATGCTTAGTTAAATACTACTACAGAAGATCGATAGTGCTCTTATAGCATTATTTTGCTTCTGACAAAAGGCAGCTTATGCTTTCCTACATTCATAATCTTTATAAATAAAACCTATTTCTAGGCAACTATGGCAGAAAATAGAGTTAGTATGCCGCAGTCAAGTGGCGGATTAGTACGGTATTTTGATGAATATGATTCTAAGATAATGATTAAACCACATCATATTATTATTCTTGTTGTTCTTGTTATTTTACTTGAAATAGTATTACATGTTCTTGGAAAACAACTTCTTGGCTAGGTGTTTTTTTTGTTTCCTGGCATGAATCCAAAGATGATGAAACAAGCTATGAAAAAGCTTGGGGTAAAACAAGAAGATTTGCCTGCAACTGAAGTAATTATTAAATTTGAAGATCGGCAGATTGTCTTTAAACAACCTGAAGTTTCTGTTGTTGATATGATGGGGCAGGAAACATTTCAAATTACTGGTAAGTATGAAGAACAAGAATTAGATACTATGCCCGATATTAATGAAGATGATATTCAAACTATTGTTACTCAAGTTGGCTGCAGCAAAGAACAAGCAAAAAAGGCATTGTTTGAATCTAAAGGAGATATTGCAGAAGCAATTTTAAATTTGCAGAAATAATAAATAATAGGTGTAATTAACTAAAATATCCTATTCTTCAGCTTCTGGCGCTTCACTGGAATAGTTTGGAATGGCAGCTTTACTTATGATCACAATATCACCCATGGATTTTACCAGTTGGTGAGGCACAATTACTCCTTTTGCACTGCCAAGAATCTTGTTTAAAAATGAATTTTTTGTTGATTTTACTCTCCAGCCAAATATTTTATTGGTGCTGATAATGCATTCTTCAATGTCACCAAAATATTCACCAGAATCAGTAAAGACTTTAGTATCATATGTTTCAGTAATCCTTTTTAATTTTAACATAGTGTAACCTCCTTATTCCTTATTATTAGATTTATTATGATTATGAATTATTATGAACTAATATGCCTCAGCTAGCACAATCTAGTTTATAAAGATTTCTCTATGAATTTGTGTAAGCAAGCTTTTTAAAGGAAAATCATTACCAAGTGATTATGACAACAACCTTATGGGTATGGTTTGCAGTAACTACCTATTTTTTATGGGCAATTACTACCTTATTTGATAAGTATATTGTTGGCAATAAAATAAAAAATCCTTATGTTAATGCTGTGTTTTTTGGACTACTAAGCAGTATAGGAATATTATTTTTTCCTCTTGTCAACGTACACTATGATCATTGGGTTTATCTTGTGATAGCTCTATTAGGCGGGATTTTATTTATTTTAGGGCATCTGCCTTTTTATAAAATTCTTGACCATCATGAAGTCTCACGGGTGGTTGTTGTCTGGCAAACAATACCGTTATTTGTTTTGCTTCTATCATATCTCTTTCTTCAAGAACAATTATCTGTTTATGATTATATTGCTTTTTTTCTTTTAGTTGCTGGTGGTTTTATCGTCAATGTAACTTCTTTGACGTTATCTTTGAACAAAGCATTCTGGTATATGCTCTTTTCCAGCATTATTTTTAGCTTTTCTTATTTTTTTCAGAAACTTGCTTATAACCACGGGGATTTTTGGTTAATGTTTGTAGTCATTATTATTGGTTTCTTCATTGGTTCTTGCTTGTTGCTTCTGATAAACTCTGTTCGCCATGATTTTTATAAGCATCTTGTTTCAAAAGATAAGGTTTTGTATGGAGCATTGCTCTTTAAGGCAGCTTTAGGGATTCCAGCTTTTCTCTCTATTAATTATGCTATCTCTTTAGCAAGTGTATCTTTAGTTAATGCGCTTGAGGGATTATACGCAGTGTTTGTATTTGGTGGCACTTTACTAACTTCTTATTTTCTCCCTCATTTTGTTAAAGAAGAAATTAGCTGGAAGATATTCTTTCAGAAAAGTATAGCTATTGTTATGGTTGTTGTTGGAACTGTGCTGCTTGCACTGAGTTAGTTTTTAGATACATTTCAACACTAATCTTAACGTTGTCTGCAACTTGCCTTGTTGCTTTTCCAAAATTTACCTTTTTGATGTTTAAACATGCTTCTAAATCATCGAGTTCAGCTTCTAATGCTTTTTTCACGTCTTTCTCACATTCTATAGTTAACATTTTAACTTCATGCTTTAATGAAACATTGTTTTCTGATTTTATTTTTCTTACTTCTCCGACAATTGCTACAAAGATATCTCCAAAAAATTCTGCCTTGTTATCTTCTTCTTTTTTGTTGTGGCTCGGCCATGATGAATTATGAATACTTTTGTATTTTTCTTTCTCTGCAAAATATCCTTGATACACTGCTTCAGTAATATGCGGCATGATAGGCGCCAGCAATTTTAAGGTTGTTAATAATCCATGATATAATACATATTGCGAAGCAACTCGAGCTTCATGACCTCGTTTGTCAGGATTATAAAGCCTGTCTTTGACAATTTCCACATAGTTATCGCACATTATCTGCCAGAAAAATTTTTCAACTTCAGCTTTTGTCTGGGCGTATTCATATTTATTGAATGCATCAGTGCAGCGCTTGATCATCTTTTCAGTTTTTGTTAAAAGCCATTTATCGATAAGCTTTAATTCTTCTTTTTCACCATTGTAATCCTGCAAATGCATCATGCAGAACTTTGATGCGTTCCATAATTTAGTAACCATCTTCTTTCCTGTGATCAAATCTTTTTCCTGGAAGGGAAGATCATCGCCTAATTTTGATCCTGCTGCCCAAAATCTCAAACAATCAGCACCATATTTTCCGGTCATTGCCTGCGGCTCAATTACATTACCTTTTGACTTAGACATCTTTTTTCCATGAGGATCAAGAGCAAAGCCGCTAATCATCACATCATGCCAAGGATTCACTTGGTAGTGGAGTTGTGATTTTACCAACGTATAGAACAACCAGAAATTGATAATATCGTGAGCTTGAGGACGTAAATTCATAGGAAACAACTTGCTTTTGATAGGATGTTTTTCGAAAAATTGCTGCGCTAATTGCGGCGTTAAGGAAGAGGTTGCCCAGGTATCAAGCACATCAGTTTCAGGCTTGAATTCTTTACTGCCGCATTTGCATGGCTTTCTAGGCATTGATTCAGTTGGATCAACAGGCAGTTGTTTTTCATCAGGAAGATGCATAGCATTGCATTTTTTACAGTACCATACTGGAATTGGAATGCCGAAATGCCGCTGTCGAGAAATACACCAGTCCCAATTTAATCCTTTGATCCAGTTGAACAGGCGATGCTTCATATGATCCGGATACCAGTGAAGCTTATCTCCATCTTTGAGGAATTTCTCTCGCAAATCCAAATATTTGACAAACCATTGTTCAGAAGCAACATACTCGATATCAGTACCGCATCGTTCATGGACATTCACCGTATGTTTTAATGGTTTTTGTTCTTTTAATGCTCCTATTTTTTTCAAATCTTCAACCACTTGTTTTCGCGCTTCTTTTGATGTCATGCCTTTGTAGTGGCCTGCAAGCTCATTATATCTACCAGAAACATCCATGATATGAATTGGCTTAACACCGGGATGGCGCGCCATCCATTCAACACAATCTAATCCTCCATAGGTGCAATAATAAACTACACCCGTTCCAAATTCAGGAATAGTTTTTTCATCTTGGATAAGTTCAACCTGTTTTTTTGTCAACGGCAACGTAATTTTTTTGCCGATTAAATGCTTATAACGCGGATCTTCAGGATGCACTGACATCCCAACGCAAGCATAGATTAATTCTGGTCTTGTTGTTGCAAATACCATCTTTTCTCCGTCTTCAGCTTCTGCTTCAATATAATTCAAAAATGACTGCTGTTCAGCATCTTCCATCTCTACTTGGGCAATTGCTGTCTGGCATTGCGGGCAAATGATAATGGGAGCTTTTTTCTTGTAAATTAAGCCAGTATTATATAACTCTACAAATGATTTCTGGGATATTTTTCTGCTATTGTCGTCAATAGTTGAATAACATAATTTATAATCACAGGAAATTGCCATGTTTTTCCAATCCTGAATAAATGCTGGGCGTATCTCCTTTAATGTGTCAAGACAGAGTTTGATGAAATCAGAACGTTTCATCTTTTTGCTGTTTACTTTTTTTATCTTTTCTATTAAACGTTCTGTAGCTAACCCATTATCATCGGTGCCAAAAGGATAGAATACATTTTTGCCTGACATTCTTTGAAAACGCGCAATAAAATCCTGCTGGGAATATGAAAATGCATGCCCAATATGCATTGCTCCAGAAACAGTTGGCGGAGGTGTATCAATAGTATAGAGTTCTCCTTCTTTGTTTGGATCAAATTGGTAAACTTTGTTATTTTCCCAATATGCCTGCCATTTCTTTTCTTCTAGGGTAAAATCATAGTTGTCAGATAGTGCCATATTTTTTGTAATAAGTAGATTATTTATAAAGTTAATGACGGCTTCATCCAAAAAATGGCTGCCGCTAGGTTAGCACCTTCGAAACTTCGCGTGTTATCTTCGCTTAAACGGTCGTGCTCCGAAGGAGCCAACCCTCCGACCTCTTTTAATGAGTATTTCAAAGAGTTTCGACCTGAGGGTGCTAACCTTATTTTTGGATGAAGCCGTTAATGACAAAACAATTATAAACAAGATGAGTTTATAATTGTTTTGAGGTGATTTCTATGATGAGTGGATGTGCTAAATGCTGTAAATTAGGAGCAGTATTAGTAGTTGTATTAGGTGTGTTGTTTTTATTAGTAGATTTAGGGAAATGGGATTTTTGGGGCATTAATTGGTGGACAGCTTTGTTCTTAGTATGTGGTGTTGTTTGTTTTGGTAAAAGCTGCTGCAAAGAATGCCAGAGCTGTAAATAAGTAGTTCATTCTTTTTTTATTTTTCTCTATTTTATTATTGCGTTTCTATCAAATTATTGTGAATAAGCTGAATACTTGCAAAGAAAATATAAGATGCGATCGCCGGGATTCGAACCCGGGCATCAACCTTGGGAGGGTTGTATCATACCACTAGATTACAATCGCAACTGACAACAGGTTCATTGTTTCTGTTAATTAATGTTTAGTTAATCGAAACATTTTATAATCTTACTATTATCTTATCAATTATGAGAATATTATATGTTTTAAGTAAAGCTGTACCAAATACCGGTAATTACATTACTGCTCATCGGATAGCTCAGCTTCTCGAACAGAAAAAACATGTTGTCAAGATTATGTCTTTTCAAGATGATGTTACACCAGAAAAAACTATTCTCTCTTTTAAACCTGATATTATTCATACGTTTCATGCCTATTATGGCTATGATGTTATTGTTCTAGCTTCAAAATTCAAGATTCCTCTGGTATTAACCATAACGGGAACTGATGTCAATAGTGATCTGCAGAAACCAGAACGAAGAGGAAAGGTACTTTATTGCCTAAAACATGCAAAAACTATAACTATTTTTCACCAAGATATGAAAAGATTTCTACCCAAATCTATTAAAAATATCGTTGTTGTTCCTCAATCAGTCCATCTCAGGAAATGCAAAAAAGTTTGTGATAATAGTTTTCGTATTCTATTAGTTTCAAACATTCGACCTGTTAAAAATAATCTTTTTCCTATTAAACCTTGCGAATCTTTGCGAAAGCAGATTCCAAATTTAAAATTACATTTTGTTGGGAAAGTATTGGATCAGGAATATTTTAAGAAATTTAAACAAATAACTACCGGAAAAAGATGGATAACCTATTATGGTGAAGTTCCTCATCATGAAATTTACAGGTATTATACTTGCGTCGATGTTGCTTTGAATACTTCTTTATCTGAAGGTGGCATGGCAAATACTTTGTTGGAAGCAATGTATTTGAAAATACCAGTTATCGCTTCTTCAATAACGGGAAATAAAACCATAGTAAAAAATCATAAAACTGGATTATTATATGCTGATGAAAATGGTTTTAAAAAAGCTCTTTTGTGCTTATATCATAATCCCCAATTGAAAGAAAAGCTTACTGGTGCAGCTTATGAACAAGTCATTAATCAATTTAGTCCTCAAAAAGAATGTGAAGGGTATTTGGGAGTGTATAATCAGCTTATCACCTAGATTTATATATTATTTAAGCAGTAAGTTTTTAAATGTTCTTTACTTCTAATGTATGGGGTTAGCTAATGTCTGATAAAGTTTATTTTGATACTAAAAGTGGTCATAGGCTTGTTGGTATACTGGATGTTCCTCAAAAACATACTGGCAAGGCTGTTATTTTGTGCCATGGTTTTAGTTCTTCAAAAGAGGGAGAAAAATATCAAGTATTAGCTAGCAGATTTGTTAAACAGGGCATTGCAGCGCTGCGTTTTGATTTTTTTGGCCATGGCGAAAGTGATGGTCATTTTTCTCGCGTAACATTAACACAAGCAGTTGATGATGTTTTAAGTGCTGTTGATTTTCTTGAAAAACTTGGTTTTGTTGATATTGGAGCAGTTGGCGTTAGTTTTGGCGGTAAAGCAATATTTGTTGCAGCAGGAAAATCACGGAGAATAAAAGTTTTAACCCTTGTTGCTCCTGCTATTGATGGAAAAACACTTCAAAAACTCAAATATGGTGAAAAAGGTATTCGGAAATGGAAAGAAGAAGGAAAGATTAAGTACGATGGAAAATGCGGAAAACAAGATTTGTATTATACGTTTTATGAAGATTTAAAACATTTTAATTATGTTGGGATAGCGCGGCATGTTAAGATACCTACTTTGATCATCCATGGTGATGAAGATACTATTGTGCCGGTAAGCCACAGTCAGAAACTTTTTAAAGAGTTAGATGGTTTCAAACAATTAGAAGTTATTATTGGTTGTAATCATTTTTTCGAACGAGGAAGTGATCGCGAACAATTGTATGATTTAACCGTTAATTGGATTAAGAAGAGATTGTAGAGAACTTTGCAAAATACTCGCAAAGCTCGGGTTACTGCCAGTTCGCATTGAGATATTTGTTAAACAAAGCAATTTTCTCTCTGGAACTCCGAAAATTGCTCGATAAGTCTTTCGAAAATGCTCACGAAATGGGCAGTAACCATAATTTTGCGAAGTTCTCTGTAGCTCTTTTTACTATCTGTTTGGGTTTTTATTATGATTAACAAGGCTACTATCGATGCAGCGTGGAAATATGCTTTAGGCAAAAATATTGTTGCTTTAGGAACTCTTTTTATGGATCTTAAATTAGGTGAAGCACAGCAAAAACATATTCTTCAACAACATGCAAAGATGTCATCAGATGCTGCCAAAGTATTTTTGGAACAGCACAAAGTAAATAATGATCTAATCACTAAAGTTCTCAATTGTATTGAAGCGCATCACGCTGAAATTCCTTTTACCTGTAAGGAAGCAGAGATATGTGCTAATGCTGATTGCTACCGTTTTTTACATCCCAAAGGTATTTATGCTTATCTTCATATGTTTGGTATGCGAGGGATGGATTTTTCTAAGGCATTAAAGCAGGTTCAAAACAAAGCAGATGAGAAGTGGCGTATTCTTACGTTACCTGTATGTAAACAAGAATTAGAACCATATTATAAAACATTGAAACAATGGCTTAAATTATCTGCGAGTGTGTAAACATGACTCAATGTAAGCCAGCTGTTAAGGCCTTGATTGTTCATGATGGCAAATTCTTAGTACTTCATCAAGATCATACTTTTAGAACGAGCTGGGGATTACCTGGGGGCAAAGTTGAATATCAGGAAACTCCTCATGATGCTCTTCATCGTGAAGTTAAAGAAGAAACCAACTTAGATGTTGAAATTATTAAACCAGTTGGAATGTATTATTTTACCATGTCTAAGCCACCACATCATTTTATAGTGGCAACTGTTTTTTTATGCACACCAAAACATCATGCTATTGATAATCATTGCAATAATGTTACTGGTGAAAAAATTCTAGAATCTCGGTGGGTGACAAGAGAAGAATTTCTGAAACTTTCTAATCCTGACCATGAAAGCCTCGTTGAATTAATTTCTAAGATAACTATTAGTTAACTATATAAAATAACCAGCATTTCTTTATAGTGGGGATGGTATGGCAGAGACCGATGATCTTGTTAAAAGGATTCTTGCTGTTGAAAAGGATTTTCGTTTACCAAGAAATGGACCTTTAAGTTGGGATCATCTTACCTCAGTTGATGTTTCTCCTAAATCAAAACGCCAGCGTTTGGTTACTTATCCAACTCTTGGACTTAATTTTTGGCTTTTGCCAGGTCTTGATATTCAAATTATAGGCTTAGATAAATTAATTGATGATCAACAATATATTTTTGCGATGAATCATACTGATAGTTTCAATTATTTACCATTTACCTATAAATTATTGCGTTCAGGAAAAAATGCTACGGTTTGGATTAAAGGAAAGAATTATCGTCATTGGATTGGAAGAAAATTTTTTGATGCAATGGGTATGATTCCTGTGCTACCAACAAATTATCTATTGCATCAAATGTATGCACGCTGTTTTTCTAGTTCTACCAATGATCACAAAGTGTTAACAGATACAGAATATCGCCTCCTTAAAGATGTTTTTGAATGTAAAACTACTAGTGATGATGCATTAAGGAAAAGTTCTCGACCAGAACTAGCATACATGTTGGTTCGCATGGATGAGATTAGATTTTATCATGATCAGCTTATGCAGCAAGTTGGTAGGTTAACCTTCCAAGCTCTCCAAGAATATGGCTTGTCTTTGCTTATTTTTCCAGAAGGTACACGAAATATTCGCTTAGATGAAGCACGTATTGGTCTTGCTCAAGTAGCTTTACGTACGGAAGTACCAGTTGTACCTGTATCTTGTAGTGGTGGGCCTGAAATTTATCCTGGAAAAAATCCTTTTGCTAAAAAAGGAAGAATTACTTATGTTATTGGTGATCCTTTAACTGTTGACGGAGCATTGCAACCTTATGCTGTTTCTGATTCATTACCACTATTATCTCGTGTTTCAACAGAAGCTCATCGCACCCAATTTGAAGGCGCAACAAAACTTATTATGCAAAGGATTCATGATGGATTGGATGATCGGCATAGAAATGTTGAACTATATCATTAACTAAATATTAATAAAGCACTCTTAATTAACCTTTTCTATGGCAGATACCTGGATTAGAAAATATCAGCCGAAAACAACAGGAGAAGTTATTGCACGGCAAAGTTCATTGCAGAAATTAAAAGATTTTGTTGTTAATTATAATACTCAGAAAAAGAAAGCTGTCATTATCTACGGCGGCAGTGGTTCAGGAAAAACCTGTTCTGTGTATGCATTAGCTCATGATCTTAATTATGAAATCTTAGAGATTAATGCTTCTGATTTTAGAAATAAAGAAGCTATTGAACATCTTATTGGCGGAGCAACCAAACAACGATCTCTTTTTTCAGTCAGTAAAGTTATTCTTGTTGATGAAATAGATGGATTATCAGGTACTAAAGATAGAGGTGGAATAGCAGCGTTGATTAGCGTGATTAAAGAAAGTAAATTTCCTGTTATCTGCACAGCTACTGATCCTTATGACCAGAAACTTAACCAACTGCGAAAAGAATGCGAACTTATCGAATATCAAACCTTAGCATATACTTCTATTTTTAATTGTTTGAAAGCAATCTGCGAAAAAGAAAAGGTGCAGTTTGATGAAATGCTCCTTAAATCGCTTGCCAGAAAAGCAGATGGTGATTTGCGTGCAGGCATTAATGATCTTCAAATGCTTACTCATGCTACAAAAATGCTGCGGAAAGAAGATCTTGATTTAATTTCAGATCGGAATAAAACAGAGACTATGTTTAATGCTCTTATGAAAGTGTTTAAAACAACTGATTTAGAGACCAGTAAAACTGCCTTTGAGAATGTTGCTGAAGATGTAGATGAGATATTCCTTTGGCTGGATGAAAATCTGCCAAAAGAATATGTTCACCCGGAAGACTTAGCACGCGCCTATCATTATCTCAGCAGGGCTGATGTTTACCGCGGTAGAATAAGGCGATGGCAGTATTGGCGATTTACCGTTTATATTTTGGTATTATTATCTTCAGGAATAGCTTTAAGCAAATCAGAAAAATATAAAGGATTTGTTCAGTATGGTCCTACAAAAAGGATATTAAAACTATGGCAGGTAAATATGAAATATGCAAAACGAAAAGCAATAGCAGCTAAAATTGCTGCAAAAACACATTCCAGCTCACGAAGAGTAATTCAGGACACTTTGCTGTATGTGCAGGTTATGATGAAGAAAAGCAAATCTTACTGCGATGCATTTACTAAAGAGTTTGATCTCGATCAAGAAGAAGTTGGATGGATAATGAGTTAAAATTAAAAAATATAACCAGAAAATCTAATGTCCGTTATAAACGGTACTTACTGCAGCTTTTATTCTTGGTAAATCCCTTGCATCTAAATAACCATCTCTTCGTGTAAGGGTAACGGATGCAATTCCTGGTGTTTTATCATATAAAAATTCTCTCATTCTTGCATCATAGTTAGTAAGTTCTCCATTTGGGTGATTTGTAAGAATAACAATTTTTGGCATTTTTAAACCAGATGTTGCAGCTTCTAAAACTAAATCGTCTAACATAGTTTCTGCTCCAGATGTTTGTGGATCAAGTAAGACTAAATCAATTTTTCCAGCTTTTAAGAGATCAACTGGTCCTGATTTTTGAGAAGTACGATATTTTGATCCAGTGTCAATTACTTCATAACCCTCTGGTAATGCTCCTCCAAGTCCAGCTTGTAAATCTCTTACTTTTTCAGAAGCTCTTCTACTATCAGGTTCATAAATAACTACATTTACTCTGTCCCTATTATCCATATCTATCACTTCCAATTATCTTATTTTTAATTACTGTGGATACAGAATGTCAATTATCTTTATAAAGTTTTATTCTATTTTCTGTTTCTTCAACTTGATTATGGGTATTTATCAAAAGAATTTATTATTCTAAACTAAGGAGAACTTTGCAAAATACTCGCAAAGCTCGGGTTACTGCCAGTTCGCATTGAGATATATGTTTGACAAAGCAATTTTCTTTCTGGAACCTCGAAAATTGCCCGATAAGTATTTCGAAAATGCTCACAAAATAGGCAGTAACCATAATTTTGCAAAGTTCTCTATGGCTTCCATCTCAACATTGTTCTTGGAAAGGGAATGGCATCTTTAATATTGTCGAGTTTGCAGATCCAGGCAACTACTCTTTCAACGCCTAATCCATAACCTCCATGCGGAACACTCCCGTATTTTCGCAAATCTAAATACCATGCATAGTTTTCTGGATTTTCGCCATCTCTTGCAAGATATTTTTCAATTTCTTTACTATCTGTTTCACGCTGACTTCCACCAACTATCTCTCCATATTTCTCTGGTGCTAACATATCAAAACACAGCGCTGTTTTCGGATCTTTTGGATCAGCAGGCTTGTAGAATGCCATGATTTCTTTAGGGTAATTTGTTACAACTACAGGAACATCGAATAAGGTCATCAGTTCTTCTTCTTCAATAGTACGTAAATCTTTGCCCCATTCTACATCCATCTTGCATTTTTCTTTTAATAGTTTCAAAGCTTCAGTATAAGTTATGGTGGGGAATGGTTTTTCTAAGCATACTTTTAATTTTGAAATGTCCCTTTCGAGAATTTTTAATTCTCGAAGGTTAGTTTCAAGAACTTTTTTTATAATAAATTTTAATTCTTCTTTTGCAGTTTCTGAAATATCCTGGAGATTAAACCATGCTGCTTCCATTTCTGCCATCCAAAATTCAGACAAATGCCTAGAAGTTTTTGAACGTTCTGCTCTGAATGTAGGGCTGACGTTGTATATTTTATCCAACGCAAAAATGCCAGCTTCAGCATATAATTGCCATGATTGGCTTAAATATGTTTTATCATTATAATATTTAACTTCAAATAATGTAGAACCGCCTTCACATTGATTTGGCTGAAGAATAGGCGCATTGAATTCATGGAACCCTTTACTTCGAAAAAATTCATGGATTGCACCAATAATTGTAGAACGTATTTTCATCACTGCTGTTAGATGCTGTGATCTTAACCAAAGATGCCGGTTATCTAATAAGAATTCTGGGTTTTGATCTTTATTCATAGGGAATTCACTGGAATTGCCAATGACCTCAAAGTCTTCAACAGCTATTTCATAACCTGTAGGAGCGCGCGGGTCTTCCTTGATACTGCCTTTAATAATTATAGAAGTTTCTAACTGTATCTTATCAGCTATTGCATATTTATCTTCACCAATGGTATCGCGTTTAATAACACATTGAATGGTATTGGTGGAATCTCTTAAAATGATGAATTTAACTTTGCTTGAACCACGTTCACGGTATACCCATCCACGAACAGCTACTTTTCCAGAACCCTTGTTCATTGCTTCTTGCACCGATAAAAAATCAGTCATAACACCTAGATTAAAGTGAAGATTTAAAAGCTTTATTATCTTTATATCAGCTATGAAACTTATTTTGTATAACACCTTTTATTGCTCTGGTCTTGGCAAATATCGCGGGCAGAGTTCTCTGGGGTTTTATCGAGTTTTTCTTTCCAGTAAAAAAACATTGGAAAAAATCAGCACATTTCTTGCATCGTATAAACCAGATATTATTGGTTTAACTGAAGTTGATCATGGATCAGTCAAAACTCGTTTTGTTGATCAGATTAATTATATCGCTTCCAAAACAGGATGTTATAATGTAGCTTCTCGCTGCAAGTATAGAAAAGGATCAGTATGGAGCAAATTACCTATTTTTGCTCAGTCTGGCAATGCTCTTTTGTCAAAACAGCCATTTTGTTCATTGCATTACTATGAATTATCGGTGGGAAGAAAACGATTAGTTATTCATGTTACTTTTGATAACTTTCATGTCTTTCTTGTTCATTTATCTTTGATCAGAAAAAATAGAAAAATACAGATTAAAGAATTATCTGAACTTATCAAAAAAGTGCAGGGAAATGTTATTGTTATGGGAGATTTTAATGCTAAACATCAAGGAGATTTATTGCTGTTAGCATCAGAAAATCATCTTATATTTGTTGATCAATTAAATAATAACACCTTTCCTGCTTTTAAACCAAGGAAATGCCTCGATTATATTCTTGTTTCTCAGGGCATTACAGTAAAGAAGTTTGAAGTATTGCCGGTTAAATATTCGGATCATCTGCCGTTGCTGTTGGAGTTTGATGTAAACAATAGCTCATGATTTTATCCTTCTTTTATATGTAACTTATATGTAACTTCAAATCAATTGAAAGTTTACGTACGTATTAAGTCTTTTTCAGGTTTAGCACCAGTTCAGCTTCAAAAGTAATTTAACATTGGATTTTTCTCTCTGGCACTTCGAAAAATCCCCAAAAACAAATTTAAGAAGAGCTTCACAAAAGTAGGCGCTAAACCACAGACTTAATACGTACAGTTGATGAAAAGTTTTAAATAGTGTTTATATTAACCCTATCACATGAACATTCGAATTGCTCTTATGCTCACACTTCTTTTGTCTATGGTAATCCTTACTGCTTGTGGGGTTTTTTATCCGACAGATGATGAGAAAGAAAGAGGGGGATACAATAAAGAAGGTGAAAAAACCTGTAGATGTTTTACACTGGTACCAACTGGTAGGTCATGCAAGTGTCTGAACGAAGTAACCTCAGGAGAAGCAGACAAAAAGGAAGACAATAAATAATCTTTTTCTCAATTATCTATTAATTACGGTTCTTCAGGTACAATAATCCATGCTATAATATAAGCAATAATCCCAAATCCCATGGAAATAAAGGTGAAGATTATCCAGACTAACCTTACTACAACAGGGTCTATTTCAAAATAATCTCCTATTCCAGCACAAACACCACCAAGAACTTTATCTCTTTTACTGCGATATAATCGTTTGATATTATGTGGTACTTTTTTAGCCATAAAAATCATCTATTTCTTCTTAACCATATCTATTTTGATATGCAACTCCTTCATTTGTTTATCACTTACTTCAGAAGGACTGTTATCCATAGGGCATTGCGCTGCTTTGTTTTTTGGGAATGCTATTACTTCTCGAATATCATGATAACCTGCCATTAAAGCAACAATTCTGTCAAAGCCTAAACCAACACCGCCATGAGGAGGCGCGCCGTATTTGAATGCTTCCAATAGAAATCCAAATTTCATGTTAGCTTCTTCATCAGACATGCCAATTACTTTCATAACTTTCTTTTGGATTTCTGGATCATTAATACGAATACTTCCTGAACCTAATTCCCAGCCATTTAATACTAAATCATATTGTGTGCAATATACTTTGCCAGGATCTGATTCAAGATATTGCAAATCTTCTTTTTTTGGCATACAAAACATGTGATGCTCTGGCTCCCAATGCTGTTCTTCTTCATTCCATGCAAACAATGGAAAGTCAATAATAAAACAGAAGCTCCAATCATTATCTTTTATTAATTTAAGATCTTGCGCTAATTTATTTCTGATTTTATTCATAATTTCATGAGCGTTTTTGTACGTGTCAGCTGCAAAAAATAAAAGGTCTCCTTTTTTTACTTTTGTTTTTTTGATAATCTCTTTCTGAACTTGCTCAGAAAAGAACTTGACAATATTGCTTTCCAAACCTTTGTCAGTCATTTTCATCCAAGCTAATCCTTTTGCACCAACTGACTGCGCATAAGCAATATAACTGTCAATTTCATTTCTTGAGAACTTTTCTCCGCATCCAGGAGCATTGATTGCTTTGACAATGCCGCCTTTTTCTACAATACTTTTGAAGACGCCAAACTCTGATTTTTTCATCTCTTCAGTCAAGGTTGTTAATTCTAAGTCAAATCTTAAATCAGGTTTATCACACCCATATTTTTCCATGGAGTCTTTATGGCTTATTCTTGGAAACGGTTTTTTAAGATCAACATTTAGTACTTTTTTGAACAGGTGGCACATTAATTCTTCAATCATGTTTAATACATCATCTCTCTCAACAAAACTCATTTCAATATCAATCTGCGTGTGCTCAGGCTGTCGATCTGCGCGCAAATCTTCATCACGCAAACATCTTGGAAATTGAAAATACTTGTCAACGCCACTTACCATGAGAATTTGTTTATATAATTGCGGAGATTGCGGTAATGCGTAGAATTTTCCAGGGTTAACTCGTGAAGGAACAATGTAATCCCGCGCGCCTTCAGGTGTTGATTTCATTAAAACAGGTGTTTCAACTTCGGTAAAACCATGCTGATCAAGATATTCTCTTGCTGCAAAGCTAGCTTTGTGCCGTAATCTCAGATTTTTCTGCATTTCAGGTCTTCGTAGATCAAGATAACGATATTTTAAGCGCATATCTTCATGAGCAGGTTTTTTGTCGTCAATTTCTATGGGTGGCGTAGCAGATTTGTTTAAAATAGTAATTTCGTCAACTATAATTTCTATCTGACCAGTTTCAAGATTTGGATTTTCTAAATCTTTGCCTCGATGTCGAACACTGCCTTTTACCTGAATAACGTCTTCTCTGCTTAATCGTTCTGCAATGCTATGAGCTTTTTTATTATGACGAGGGTCAAAAACTACTTGCGTTAAACCGTATTTGTCTCTCAAATCTATGAAGATAACTCCTCCATGGTCCCTTCGGACACTATTCCATCCAGCTAAGGTTACTTTTAATCCTTTATTTGCTAATCTTAATTCTCCACAGGTATGAGTTCGCAGCATAGGTAAGGAGTTACTATAAGGTTTTTATAAATGTTGCTGATTTTTCTTTGATCTTATATTGTAATCCCAGAACACACCAGCTAACAATATATCCTATTAATGCTCCTGCTATTACATCGCTTAAGTAATGCGCTTGCAAATAAATTCTGCTTAGTCCAACAAGTATGGCTAATCCTGTATAAACATACTTGATATATTTGATTGAAGATAATTTTTTCCAAACAAAGACTAATGTTGCAACAGCAAAAGCAGTGTGTTGTGATGGAAAAGAATAATCAAAAAATCCAGCTTCAAATATTGTTTCTAATGGTCGTTCACGCATGACTGTTATTTTAATGATGCCTGTTATTGCCAATGTTAATCCCATTATCAGCAAAAATTCTCTCGTATTATGCTGCTTTTGTTTAAGATATAATAGTAGCATTATGAGAACTCCTAATAACATCACTAATAACCATGTGTTGCTGGCTCCTGATAAAAAATAATCACCATATGGCGTCTGCATTGTTTTTGCATATGCGATTACTGTTTTATCAATGAAAAAACTCATGCTGAATAAAATAATGCCAAAAATGATTATGTATAATGTATTTTTTTCTCTTTGATAGAATGCTTTTTTATGATCAGTGGTTTTCATAATTGAATTACTATTTTAAGTTTTTATAAATTTTTATGCTTACTAGGCAATAAAACAATTAGTCTAACAATAAACTAAAGTTACTAATGTCTATAACTTGCCTTATTCTATTCTTTATTTATTCGTAAGAAGCCATTTCCATAATGGAATATAATAAATTGTTTTTCCTTTAAGTTTTTCTTTTCCTTCATAGTCATAGGTTATAATTAACAATTGATTGGCTCGTAATTCTTTACTTGCTTTGATTAACGCAGATAGTTCTCTTTTTTTTACTGAGATATCAGTAAGATCATGACATACCTGTACTAACTGCTCAATCTTGCTGCTATTTTTAACGACAAAATCAACTTCTTCCTGCTGCTGATTTTTCCAGTATGACAACGTTGTTAAAGCTTTCTTTCTTCTTTCTAACTCTAAATAAACTGCATTTTCCATTTTACTTCCTTTATTATCACTGCTTTCTATAAGTTTTGCATAGCCAGTATCATTAAGGTAAACTTTGTTAATGCTGAATTCTTTTTTTCTATAAGAATAGGAGAATTTCTCTAAGAAAAAAACAAATACTGAATCTTCCAGCATTGAAAGATAATTATACAAAGTATTCTTGCTGACCTGAACTCCTTGAGTTTTTAGTGTTAAAAAAACTTTATTAACACTAAACTCCTTTGAAAAGGAACTGCCTAACGATTTTATCAGCCATTTTACCAGTTGAATATTTTTTATGCCATATCTCTCAACAAGATCTTTATATACAATTGATTGAAAATATTCGTTAAGGATTTTAATTTTTGTGTCTTCATTTTTTTCCAAGCATACTTCAGGAAAACCTCCAAAAGACAAATATTTGTTAAGATCATGCAGTAATAATGATTTTTCTTTTGAACTCATTCTTCCGGCGTCTATTTTATTATTTTGCGATGATAAAAATTCTTTAAACGAAAAAGGCAAGAGTGTATATGCAAGCGTTCTTCCTCTCAAAGATGTTGCAATCTCTTTACTTAATAATTTTGAACTTGATCCTGTTAAATAAATATAAAATCCTTCATCATGCAAAGCGCGAACAGCAGTTTCCCATTTGAGAATATTTTGAGGTTCATCTATAAAAATGAACATCTGTTTTGCATTTGCTCCATCAGGATATAACTGCCAGTGCAAATTAACGATACTCTTTATTTCAGTAAAATTGACGCCTATTAATCGAGGATCTTCAAAATTAAGGTGAATTATTTGAGATTTAGGCACTCCTTGCTGTATCAATTCCTGCATGATTTGAAACAGATAGTATGTTTTACCTGCTCTTCTAGGACCTATAATAGATTGTATCTTTTTACTTGCTGCAAGCTTCAAATCCCTTTTTATTACTGAAGGAAATTCTCTTTTTTGAACATCAATAAGGTATTCTTCTATTGCTTTCGTATCCATTCCCTATGTAGAGGGAAAGAAATATATAAATGTTTCCCTTTATACTTCTATTTATTCACCTCATACGACAGATCTTCGATTTTTCTCCTGAAAAACAAGAACGCTGGAATAATTACTATTGTTTTTCCCTCATGTTGTATTTTATCTTGTTTATTTCTTGAAATGATATATCCTTCTTTAGATTTAAATTCTTCCATAAATTTTAACAATCCATGAGTTTCAACTTTACCATACTTTATTTCAATCGGCAAAGGTTTGTTTACATTAATAACAGCATCAACTTCATTCTTATAAGGATCTCTCCAAAAAAACTCTGCATTTAACTGATTTATTATTATTGTTTCAAATACTTTTGATTGAGAATATTCATCTTCTCTAAACAACAAGCTGCTATCAAGAATTGCAGGATAATATTTTTTTAATTTTCTTTCTATTTTTCTTCTGTTTCTTGAGTAATTATAGAGTTTTCTTATGAGAAATGAGTCCTCTAAATATGATAAATAAAGGGAAATGGTCTGTCTAGCAATGCTTAATTCCTTTGCTAAATCATTAAGTTCAATTATTTGACCAGGATTTTCCATAATGATATTAACTATTGATTTCACTAAGGTAATATCTTTAATGCTAAACAATAATGGAATATCATTATATATCGTTTTATCAATAATGTTTTCTCTCAGATATTTGTTAATTACTTCTTTGTCCTGTATGCCAATCATTTCTGGAAATCCCTGTGTTATTATAAATTCATTAAATAACATCTCAAGCTCTTTTTCATGTAGTTTATCATTATCAATTTTAATTTCCTTAAAATATAAAAATTCTTTAAAAGTTAATGACTCGATTTTAAATTCAAATATCCTGCCAGCAAGAGACTCTTTTGATTTTCTCCTAATAAACAGTGATTCTGAACCCGAGACAATAATTTTAATGTTCTTGCTGTGAAGATCGTAGATTCTTTTTATCTGCTCTTCCCAACTCTTTACTTTCTGTATTTCATCAAATAGAAAAATATATTTTTCATTTCCTAACAACTTATTTTTTAAACCTTCATATTCTTTTAAAACAGTTCTTAGTTCGATGTCATGATATTCATCGCATGAAAAATAAACTATGTTATAAGGGTTGATTCCTTCCTTTATTGCATCTTCCACTATTTTAAGCATCAATGTTGTTTTTCCTACTCTTCGTAAACCAGTAAAAGCAATTATCTGCTTTAATGGAACATACTTCTTAATCTTTTCATAGATTTCTCTTTCTTTATACTCTGTTTGTAATGGTTCTTTCCACCATTTGTTTGCTTCAATCAGGATTTCTTTAATTTGTGGCATTTGTAACTAACCTAAATTCTATTTTATGTTAATTGTAACTAACATAGATTTATAAAGTTTTCTCTTTCAAGCAGGAAAAGTAATATTGTTTTCAAACTATATTTTGTAATATATATATATATTACAAAATAACTAAATTGAGAGTATCATCTAAAAGAGGTGTTATTATGAGTAATGGATTATCAAAAGAGGCAATAGTATTTCTTGTTTTAGCTGTTCTTGCTGTTGGGTATGTGGTGATGGATGCTAATGGCATCTCATCTAATGTTGTTACTGGGCAAGCTGTGAAAGGTATGAAACCTGTATTGGGCGATGTTAATTTAGATAATATATGTAGAGCAACGAAAGACTGTGGATATACTGCTAAATCTGATTTGAATCAATTAAAAGATGTTATTGACGATCTTAAAGATGATGTTGATGAGTTTGAAGATGATTTTGAAAGTTTACAAAATGCATTTATGTCTAAAACAGGTACTAAATATATAGGTTTTAATGAAATCAAAGCATTCTATGGGAATGGTGATTTTCAATCTGATGGTTCTACGGGTGGAGTTATTTGTAAAGAGATGGGTTTTACAACATGTATAGCAGGTCATACTTTTGAAACAGATTATCGTTTTCAAAGCACAGATCAGAGTTGTAGTGGTATTCAACTTGATATCCATTCAGAGGGTATTGTTCCCTGTAGTTATGGTGGTGTAAAAGGAAGCTGCGGAAGTGATACTAACTCGTATACAGTTGAACCTCAAAAAGGTGACGTTCGTAGTGATAGAATTATAACAGGAGTGTTTTGTTCAAAATAATCTTTATTTTCTTTTCTATTTATTCACATCATACAATAAATCTTCAACCTTCTTCAAATTCCATTTGATCGAATCAGACTTCTTTCTTAATTCAGAATTGCCCAGATTTAATTGGCTAAAAAAACCATATACTTCATCAATAATATCTCGTATCCGTTGGACTTCTTTTTTGTTTTTAACTGTTGCCTGCAGCACAGCTCTTCGTCCTAATTCGCCGGTAAAATCACATAATCCTAATAAATATTGTTCAAATCCAACTTTCAATTCTTTATAGGTTGGAATATTTTTGCTTTTGACAAATGCCATAAAACATTGCGCTTCAACATATTCTTCCAAGGCTGCGTTAAATGCTCCAATAGCATCAGTATAATCAGAACCTTTTCGTAAACTACCAATATGTTTTTCAGCTTCCTTTAACAACTGCTCAGCTGTTTTCATATCATCTCTCTGGATGCTGTAAATAGCATGTTTTGAAGCTTTGAGAATATCACGTGATTGTCTAATAATAGTTTCTCGTTCATGCTCAAACTTATCAATCTCTTTTTTTAATTGTTCAGTTTTTTTATTGTCAAGGAAGGTTGTCATGGCTTTAGTTATTTATCTTGGTCTTTTAATATGTTTTGTATTGCTTGTTTTAATACAGGGAGATGTATTTCAACAATTTTCCACACCAAATTGAGATCAACAGTGAAATAAGCATGAATCATAATATCTCTTGTTCCAGTGATTTCTTTCCATGGCACTTGAGGATGTTTTTCTCTTATTTCTAAAGGAATATTTTTAATAGCTTCTCCAATTATTTCAATTCCTTTGATTACTGCAAACTGCTTTTCTACATTATTGAGAAATTCATTTGGGGATATATCATTGGTAAAGTCTTCTATATGATTAACTGCTTCAAGAATATGTTTTAAATAAGTAGCATTATTCTTCATAAAATCCTCACTTCTTCTTTTAAAATTTGATCCTTAATCAGATGGTTGATTGATCTGTATGTTAAAATATCTACTTTTCGCTTCAATTTTTCTTCAAGTTCATACTTTAACCGCACTAAATCAATAAGGCTTTTGTTTTCACCTTTAAATTTAATTAAAATATCAACATCACTCTTCTTTTTATCCTCTCCCCTAGCTACAGAACCAAAAATACCTGCCTTAACTACATCATTTTTTTTCAAAATAGGAATTACTTGCTTTTTGATAGTTGCAATTTTTTTATTAACCATATTGTTGTTATTAACCATTTTAACTTTAAATAACTATGTTTTTACGTACCTATGAACGAAAGCTTTAAATATCTCGGTAAGCAGGGAAAGAGTATGGTTTATTATGAAGCTTCAAAGCAGACAGTCTTTGGCGATGTTATTGGGTTTTTAGATAGACTGGGTGTCTATGATATAGTATTGCCTTTTCTCCTTGTTTTCACTATTGTTTTTGCTATTTTTGAAAAAACAAAGGTCTTAGGCACTGAAGAAGTAGCAGGAAAAATGCATCCTAAAAAGAATCTTAATGCTATGGCTGCTTTTGTTATAGCATTCCTTGTTATAGCTTCAGCAAGATTAGTAGCTATTATCAACGAGTCATTAGCAAATATTGTCTTATTATTACTTATCATAGTTATGTTTTTGCTTTTAATTGGGGCATTTCATGGCGAAGGCGAAGATGTTGTTCTTAAAGGTGCATGGCGGACAACGTTTATGGTTGTCCTTCTTATAGGCATACTCCTTATTTTCCTTAATGCTATTCCTATGGACTCAGGAGAATCATTTTTAGGGTGGCTTATTAATTATGTTTATTATAACCTAGACTCAACAGCTGTTGGAGCAATACTCTTTTTTATCCTTATCTTACTGGGTTTTGGGTATATAGTTAAAAGTCCTAAAGAGAAAAAACATGGGGATGATGATAAAAAGCATTAAAAAGAGTAACTATTATAAGCTAAGCTTATAATGATAATATAATAAAAATTCATAAAAAGGAGGCTGACAGTATGGCATACCCTTATAGTTCAACATATGGTGCAGGTAGTTTTTTAACATTTTTAGAATCTTATAATTTAACTGAGGTAATTTTACCTTTTTTTCTTGTGTTTTTAATCGTATTTGCGATTCTCCAAAAAACTAATATTCTTGGTCAGCATCACAAGAATTTCAATGCTATGTTTGCTTTAATTTTATCTCTTATGGTTGTGATGCCTCATGTCTTGGGAAAATATCCTGAGGGCGCAGATCTTGTCGTTATTATGAATTCAGCGCTGCCAAATATCTCTGTCGTAGCAATTGCTATTATGATGGTATTATTATTAACCGGCATAGTAGCGCCAAATTTTGTTCATAATCTTGGCGGAATTATTGCATTTATTTCATTTGCTGCTGTAGTCTACTTTTTCGGTTCAGCAGCAGACTGGTGGCCATCATTTTATACCAATTGGTGGGGTCCTGATACAACTTCATTAGTTATTGTTATCTTAGTATTTGCTATAGTGTTATGGTTTATACTTCGTGAACCAGGGCAGGGAGAAGCATTGTCTAAAGTGGGTAAAGGTCTTGAATCGTTCAATAAACTCTTGGGCGGTGGTCGAGGTGACCATTAAATGGCTGTTCCAGTTATTAATATTGAATTATTGCAGCACTTTACACCCGTTCTTTCTTTTATTTTAGTTTTAGTACTTATCTACGCAGCATTGCAATACACCAAAGCTCTTGGCGCAAATAAAATCATACATGCGATTTTAGCTATTGTTGTTTCCTTTGTTGTTGTTCTCTCTCCAAATATAACTTCCATAGTCATGTTTGCAGCTCCCTGGTTTACTATTTTGTTCATCCTTGTAATCTTTGCTCTCATTGGCGTAAAACTGTTTGGCGTTTCAGATGACAGCATTTCATCCATGATGAAAAATCATGCAGGGCTTCAATGGACATTTATTATTGTTATAGTTATTATCATCCTTGGCGCATTATCTACTTCCTTTGGTCAAAAGCAGCTTGAACTTGGTCAAGCTGGAGAACAACTTGTTCTTACCAAGCAAGATCCTGGAGGAAGCACAGCAACTGGAAATTATCAGACTAATCTTCAAAGAACCATTTATCATCCAAAAGTCCTCGGGCTTTTATTTGTGTTAATCGTTGCAGCGCTCACCGTGCGCTTAATGTCAGGTAAAATGACTCCTGACTGGCCTGATCGCGGTGGCCATTAACTTGCTTGTGATGTATCATGCCTCTCTTTAGTTTTGGTAAAAAAGAGGAAGCAAATCCTCAATTAGGACCTCCTCGTGTAAAGGGACCTCCTACTGATAGAGTATTGGATTTAAAACGAAAAGGATTAGGGAATAGTCAAATCATTGACACCTTACAGCGTGAAGGTGTTGATATGACTGATATTTTTGACGCGATGAATCAAGCTGAAATTAAGACAGGTGTTGGTATGGGACCAAATCCAGGTATGATGGCAAATGAAATGCTTCCTGAAGAAAATAAGCAATTTCCAGGAAATAACATTCAATCAATTGCTCAAGATTATGGGCAGAATCAGGATTATAATGATGCTCAAAGCATGGGGAACATAGGCAGTCAGTCAGGTTCTCCCCAGATTCCAGGCTTAGAGCGCATTGAAGAGATAGCAGAAGCAATAATTGATGAGAAATGGAATGAAATTGTTAAAAGCATCAATAAAATTATTGACTGGAAAGATAGGACTGAAGGAAGGATTTTGAAAATTGAACAGCAATTTGTTGATCTTCAAAAACAATTTGATACCCTTCATAAAGGTGTTCTTGGTAGAATAGGAGATTATGATAGAAATTTAACTACTATTGGGTCTGATATCCAAGCGCTTGAAAAAGTATTTCAGAAAGTATTGCCTATTATGACAGAAAATGTTAATGAATTGAGCAGAATTACTGCGGATATGAAGCAACAACAACGACCTTAGGTTCTTTAGAAAATGTAGTTTTTAGCGCCTATTTTGTGAAGCTCTTCTTCCTTTAATCAATATAAAATACTTTGAATAATCACATCCTATTTCTGATTCTGTTGCAATACTCTTCTTAGAATTTGTTCAACATCTTTTTGTGTGCAGAATTTAACTGGTTCCCAGAGATTAATGTATTTTTCAAGCACTTGAACATCATCTTTCTTAGCAGTTTCTTTTAATTCTGTTACTATCAACTTAAGCTCATCTTTAAGTTCATTGAGTTCTGCTTTTAATTCAGAAATTTCTGAATTCAGCATAGCTAATTCACTTTTCACGTCTTTTCCTACTTGAATTACATTCTGTTCAGAAAGCTGCATACTCTTTCTTACATTAGTATATTGTTCTTCAAGAACTCTCATTCTCCTTGAAATATCACGCGTTAATTCTAAAGGAGGTTGGGCTGGCAAATCTCTCTGGAGTTCTCGTTGCTTGCTTGCTTTGATATCCATCATCCCAGGATCCATACTACCAAGAGGAGGCATGTTTGGAGGGCGTAAGTTGTTCATATAATATTACCTCGTTTACTGGTTAATAAAAGTTTTTATTGTTTAGGCTCAGGTGAAAATCTCGGCATAGCCTCGGTTTTGGCATCAGTTCAGCTCTTGAAGAGTATTTCGATTGGATTTTTCTCTCTGGCACTCCGAAAAATCCTCAAGGTAAAATTAAGAAGAGCTTCACCAAAAGATGCCAAAAACTACATTTTCACCTGAGTCTATTATCTAAACTACCAAATCAGTGATATCTTTGATTAACTCATACATTGTTTGTAGGTGTGCATTGTGGTTAAATTGTTTCTTGTATTTTTCTTCATTATCCCAGAATTTTTCTGCAGTTGAAATGTCTTTTTTAAGATAAGCTCCGTATGCTTGTTCGTATAACGCTAATAATTCTTTTAGATCGTCAAGATCATCATGTTTTGGTTTGTTTTTCTCAAGCATTTCTTTTGCAAGATGTTTAATTTCGTCGCCAATCTTTTCCATTCTCTCAATGAGCAGGCGAATATCAAATATTTCAACAAAACTAATATCTTTGCTCCAGCTTCTTGTTAATGATGCTCGAATCTGCATGATAATCGCAAGATAGCATTTTCCTACTAATTTGTCGCGGTCAATCACACTTTGAAGAATTTCTTTATCATCTTGGTTTGGTATTATATCTTCTAACATTGTTTTTGTTAGTTGATACATTCTTGTAACGAGTTTTTTAATATCAAGCTCAGATTTGAGATTTTGAATAACAATCTTGCGTGGCTGCTCCTCAATAACTTCCACATTTAAAAGGTTATGAACAATAGCAAGAATCTCGTTTCGTTCTTTTCTGGTAAAGGGAAGCTCTTTTTTTATAACAATATAATCATTCCCTATCAAATATGCTCCCATTATATTCCTAAAAATATATTTATTATAAAGAATAGTGCTTGTTTTTTCTTTTGTTGTTTCATCTTTTGCAACCTTTTCAGGAAATATGGTTAAAGCTCCGGAATCTTCAAGCGTAATATAGATATGACTTCCTTTTTTCACGTTAAACTTTTGCAGCCATGAAGCAGGCAGTGATAAATATAATGATCCACCCAGTTCTTGCAGACGTCTTTTTTGTTCCACATCTTTGTAAAGTTTAAACTAGTTTAAATATTTAATGGTTATATTTAAATCTCAGTTCTTATGTTTCATGTCATTAAATTATAATTAACTACATGAGGTGGTTATATGGCTCAAGAAGTAATGATGATTGCTCCCCGAGAGGATCTTGGTAAATTAGTTGATGCGTTAGTGCCTCGAGAAGTTGAATTCAGTGTTCCTGTAGTTACACCATTTTATACAGCACAACGAGTTTTTTTACCTAAGGGATATCATCCCGATACCTTTGTTGACACTGTTGCTCAAGCTTCGCCAAACACAGCAGTTTATAGAGGAATTATTCCTCAGGATGATATCAAGGCTTATGATGGATTAAGGCAAACTTTGGAAGGTTGGAATTCAGATAGAATAGCTGAAGAACGTATGATTGATGAAAGTCCAGCATATCGCTGATTTCTCAGATTTCTTCTTGTTTTACTCTTATTTCTCTTTCAATTTCTTATTTTCATACGTAATCTTTTTGTTTTTTCCGAAAGATTTTCATTAGGCATACTCTTTTTCGAAAATCTTTCATTATTCTTGTTGTTTCTTCCGATTTTGTTATAACTATTTTCGGTTTTCTCGACGGTGGTTATATTAAGCACTTCAACTATCACATTTCTGAGGTGATTATTATGGAAAAATATTTGAGAGTATTTTTAACTAATTTAGTGTTATTTTTTGGTTTAGGTTCTGGTGTTTTAGCTAATTCAGTTGTTATAAGTGAAGTATATTATGATCCTGTTGCAACAGAGAGTGGTGGGGAAGCTGTTGTCTTATATAATCCTACCCCTGAAGATATCATCTTGAGTGGCTATGTCTTGAAAACAGAAAGTGCTGCTCAAGATGTTATTCTTCCTACTGGTACTATCATTAACTATTTAAGCTTCAGTTTGTTTTAAGAGGCTATGTACGCAATTGAAGTAAAAAACTTAGTAAAAACATTTCAGAGTAAGCAAGCTGTTGTTAAAGCAGTCAATAAAATATCCTTTTCTGTGAAAAAAGGAGAAATCTTTGGGTTGCTTGGGCCAAATGGCGCTGGCAAGACAACGACTCTTAATATTCTTAATGGATTACTGAGCATGAATTCAGGGAGCATTAAGATTTTAGGCAAAGATCCAGAAAAAGCTTGGGAAGAGGTTAAAAATAAAGTTAATGTTGCAACTGCGTACTATTCTTTATCCGAAGTACTGACTATTCGACAGAATTTACGTGTTTACGCTAAATTATATGGCATCAGAAATGTAGAAGAAAAAATAAATCATCTGCTGGATATATTTGAATTAAAAGAATTGGCTGATAAAAAAGTAACGTTGTTAAGTTCAGGAGAGCGTACTCGTGTTTCGCTTTGCAAAGGTTTTATCAATGATCCTGAAGTGTTGTTTCTTGATGAATGCACTGTTGGTTTAGATCCGGATATTGCTGAAAAGACAAGGACGATTATTAAAGAGTATCAAGAGAAACATGGCACTACCATTATATTTACTTCTCATTATATGTTTGAGGTTGAGGAATTGTGCGATAGAATTGCGTTTATGGATAAAGGCAAAATCCTTAAAATAGACACTGCAGATAACTTTAAACGGATGATTAGGAAGCAAACGGTTGCCTTAGTTGTGAAAGAGAATTTTAAAGGTTTATTGAAGCTGCTCAAGGAAAAAAATATTACCATAATTACTACTGGTACCAATACGGTTGTGTTTGAAATTGATGCAGTAGGTGATAAATTGTATAAATTAATGAATCTTACTTTTCAACAAGGTGTTAAATTAAGCAATATGCATTTGAATAAGCCAACCCTGGATGATATTTTTATTCAGATCGCGCGAAGTAAGAAATGAAAGTAATGTAACCTATTTGGAGAAAATACTATGAAATGGTATAGAATTTCAGCGTTATTATTGAAATATTATTATATCTCCATTAATCGTATTGACAGATTATTTGATATCTTCTTCTGGCCAGTGATTGACTTATTTATCTGGGGATTTGCGTATCTTTATATTGAACAATTATCTAATTTTAATCTTTTAAGCATGATGTTTGGGGGAATTATTCTCTGGATATTTGTCTGGAAAGCTTCACAGGATTTAGGCACCTTTGTCTTAGAGGATTTTTGGGCGAGAAATTTATATAATCTATTCTCATCCCCTATCAAATTATCAGAGCATATAGTTTCTATTATTTTATTTGCTTTTTTTCGAGGATTAGTTAGCTTTTTGTTTCAGTTTATTTTAGCGTACACTTTTTATGCATTTAACATATTTCAATTTCCCTTATTCTTTTTAGCATTATCAATCCTCATCTTATCACTTTTTGGCATGGCTCTTGGATTATTAATTGTCGCTCTTATATTTAGGTATGGTCAGCGTATTCAAGTAATAGCATGGAGCAGTGTTTGGATTGTCCAGCCTTTTAGCTGTGTATTCTATCCCTTAACTGTTTTACCAGGTTGGGCGCAGAACATAGCAATTATATTACCTTCAACCTATGTTTTTGAGAATCTTCGTTCTTTTCTTAATCAACAGACCGTTAATTACATGCAATTATTCTTTGCTTTGTTAGGATCAGTAGCATTGCTTCTTGTTATGGCTGTTGTATTGTATTATTCATTTCAACATGCTAAGAAAACTGGGTTGTTAGCGAGAGGAGATTAATTTACTCAGGATTTTTATGTTATGCAACTTTTCTTAGTTCAGCTTCTCTCTGTTGCGCTTCAGCATATAATAATTCTGGTGTTTGTGTTATTAATTTTAAAGCTACATAATCGAGTTGTGAAGCGAATCTTGTGATGGTTGCTCCATCCAATATGACACCATATCTTTCAGGAACTTCATAAGGTAACTTTTCTAAAGCATATTGTCTTGTTTCAAAAGCTCTTTTTTCCAATGGTAATGAATAAGGTTTCTTTCCTGAATAAAATTCTTTTACTCTTCTTCTTGCTTGGTTTACAAGATACAATATTCTTGTTCTTTTCAAATATGTATTTATATCTTCAGCAATGCCTGTTACCTGTTTTAGCATTGTTCTTAATTCTTTAAATACCTCAGTGTTTTGTGGTTTTTCTCTTATTGGCAATCGTATCAACCAATATAGCTGCATTTTTAATTTATCTGCGTCAATACTTAATAATCCACATACATAATCAGCTCCAGCATGTCCATTAGCCTCTCGAACAAGGTCAAAATCATTAATGAAAGGATCAAATAATTTTCTAGAAGGCTTATATTCATATTTTCCCTAGTCTATAGTTTCTGTAATTACTAGCTCTGCTCTTGTTGCTAGATTTCCAGTTGTTTTTCGATTTCTTCCTATCATATTGTAGTGGACAGCATGTCTTGTTTCTGCATCTAATGATTCTAAAAAATCTTTCACCTTCTTGAAATCAGTATGCGGAATTTTTATTACATGGGGATAAGGATCATTACTTTCATAGTCATAGGTTGCTATGTTATTTACTGGAGTTTTTCGATGAATAACTAGTTGGAGTCTATCGTTTCTATGATCTGGTGCTATTCCAAAATATCTAGCATTGGCAAAATAAACCGCTGCAAGAGAATACCTTGTTTGATCAGAAGAAAAATCATCTGGTAAGTCTTGTCGTACTCTTTTTTGAGTTATCCTTAGATCTACATTATCTTCAGTAAATACTTCGATTGCCTTTGCATCTTCTTCAATAACTGCTTCAAGGTTATCTATTAAGGCAAGTCTTAATTCTTGATGCTCCCTAAGGTCTCTACGGAGATGTTCATGCCATGCCATCTTTTAAAGAAACTAACTATTCTTTTTTAATCTTCTCCTACTCTGGTTGCTCCTGGGCCTACTTGATTAATGTATTTGGCATTCTGCTTTTTATGATAAGGCTCTTCTGCTGGTGATGTTAGTTGCTGGAAGCTAATCTGGCATATTTTCATTCCTGGATATAATGCAACAGGGAGTTTTGAGATATTTGCAATCTCCAAGGTAAGCTGGCCATCCCAGCCAGGATGCACAGAACCAGCAGTTGAATGCACAATAATACCTAATCTTCCCCAAGAACTTCTTCCATCTAATCTTCCTACCAAATAACTCGGAACTCTTACTCGTTCTTTTGTTGCACCAAGCACGAACTCTCCTGGGTGAATGATAAATGGCTTATCCTCTTCTTTAATTGTTTCTGACATTAATGATTCCCGATCAATCTTTTTTGGATCAACATGGGTAATATCAGCATGTTTGAAAACCATAAAGGTATTGCCAAGGGTTAAATCAACTGAACAAGGGCCAATTTGGTTGAAGGTCATTTTTTCAATAAGCAAGTCTCCTTTTTCCAATTCCTTTTTAATATCAATATCGCTCAATATCATATTGCTTCTCCCCCTAATAGTGTTAAAATCTGATCTTCTCTGCTTCTATCTCGATAAATGGTTATTCCTTTACACCCTAGTTTGTAAGCAAGCTTGAAGGTTTTAACGACATCTTCTTTGCTTGAAGTGTACTCTAAATTAACGCTCTTTGAAACTGCATTATCGCAATATTTTTGAAATGCTGCTTGGATTAATACATGATATTCTGCAGGTATTTCATGGCTAATAACAAACACTTTTCTGATTTCTGATGCTAAATCCAAAAATGATTGGAGTGATCCTTTTGATGCAATTTCTTTCATTAAATCTTCAGAATAAATCTCTCTTTTCAATAATTCGCTTTTTAAATGCTTATTAACATATAATAACTCATCCCCACCGGTGATTTTTTTCATGTAACTTAAAGCGAAATTCGGTTCAATGCCTGAAGAACAATCAGCAATTAATGAGATTGTTCCTGTTGGCGCAATAGCAGTTGTTGTCGCATTTCTTTGCTTTATTCCTTTTTTTGCATATATGCTTTTTTCATAATTTGCAAATACTCCTCTTTTTTTTGCTAGAGCTTCTGAAGCTAATCTTGCTTCATCACGAATAAATTTCATGATTCTTTCTGCTACTTTTATTGCTTCTTCACTATTATAAGGAACCCCTAACTGATACAGCATATCTGCAAAACCCATAACTCCAACTCCTATTTTTCTATTATCATTAGTTATTTTTTCACTGTCTTTTAAGGTGTATTTATTTACATCAATAACATTATCAAGAAAATGCACTGCAATCCACGCAGTGTCCCGCAATGCAGCTAAATTGACCCTGCCTCCTTGCACCATATTAGATAAGTTTATTGAGCCAAGCGGGCATGCTTCATATTCAAGCAAAGGCACTTCTCCGCAGGCAGAGGTTGTTTTTATTTCACCAAGTTCAGGAACAGGGTTCTTCTCATTAATAGTATCAAGGAAAATAACTCCTGGCTCACCATTTTTCCACGACATTGTTGCAATTAAATCAAAGACCTCTTTAGCAGGCAATAAACGAACTTCCTGCTTTGTTCGCGGATTAATTAATGGATATCGTTTTCTGTTGTCTAATGCATCCATAAATTCTTTTGTAATGCCAACAGAGATGTTGAAGTTTCTCAAGTGATGGGGATTTTCTTTTGCGGTAATAAAATCGAGGATATTGGGGTGATCAACACGCAACACTGCCATGTTTGCGCCACGCCTTAAACCAGTTTTCTTGATTATTTCTGTTGATTTATCATAGACATGCATAAATGGAATTGGCCCTGCTGAAAATCCACGAGAATCATCGATCGTATCTTCTTTTGGTCTTAAATTGGAAAAAGAAAAGCCTGTTCCTGAACCTGTACGATGCACCATTGCAGCATTTTTTAATGTTGTATAAATACTTTCAGTGCTGTCTTCAATTGGTAGGACATAGCATGAAATTAACTGCTGATTTTTGGTTCCTGCGTTCATTAAGCAGGGCGAGTTTGGCAAAAAATCAAGCTTGTTTAAACACTCGAAAAACTTATCTTCAGTTTCTTTCAGGTTTGGCTCATTATCATATTGTTTATCTGCTTTTGCTATTTCTTTTGCTACTCTTCTAAACATATCTTCAGGCGTTTCAACAGCGCCATCTTCTTTTTTCATTAATAATCGTTCTTTGAGAATTTTTAATGCATTAATAGTAAAGCGCTTATCAACATATCCTCCTACTAATGACTGTTTTACCTCCCGGATATTTTTTTGGCGTTCCCTATACAAAATATATGCTTTTGCTGTTTTTACATGATTGTCTTCTATTAAAACACGCTCAACAACATCCTGAACATCTTCAACATGGGGGATTTTGTCAGGAAATAATTCTTCTATCTTTGCTACAATCTTTTTTGTTAATGCTTTAGAGAGCTCTTCATCAGTTCCTCCAATAGCTTGCGCTGCTTTGTACAATGCATCTGTGATCTTTTTTGGATCAAAAACTACAGTTTCACCATTCCGTTTAATGACTTTTTCAAGGGGCATAGCATTGCCTTTTCAGCTACTTTTTAATTTTGGGATGATTATTTCGTTTATAAAATGTAAGTTATTATAATTGTCTTAATTTAGTAGTTACATAATTAATGCTATTTTTTAAATAATAGTTAATCTCCCTTTGGGTATGGGATATGAAAGCAATCCACTTTTAACTGTTTTAGATCCTCATAAACTAGAGGTATTGCAAACTATATATCGTATTATTTATTCTGCTATTGATAGCATTGGTGGATTAAGACCTGATGCTTTGAGTTGTCCTTTAGTAAGCAAATCTCGATCAGAAGGTCAAGATAGATATCTTCAATACAGGCATATTGCACACTGGGATCTTCCAAGAATAACTGAGGAGCAGATGGATGCTTTAGAAGATTTAGCAAGATATATTCATGCTCCAAATAAAATTCAATGTCGTTCTCACCCTCTTGGTGGCAAACGACCAGCGAGTAAGTATGTTACTTGGAATGCAGGAGTAAGTGAAACTACTATTGGTTATCTTCTTAAGGATTGGGGTTTTCAAGAAGCAGGCTCAACAGGAATATGGGTTTGCAGAAAATTTCTTACCAAAGAACAAGCTTCTCAACGCTCAAAAGATGGAAACTGGCTTTATGATGGTAGAGCATTAGTAGAAATCAGGGAACAGCATGATATACGAGAACTTGATTTTGCCCAGCGTGTTGTTCAAACAGCTTACATTCTTAATCATGGTAAACCATATCCTTATGCAAATCTTATCTACGCCTTATACCGGGATTTATCACGCATCGGATTAAGGGCAGTAACTTCAGAAGATATTGCAGGACTTGAAGAAATTATAGAATTTATGAAATGGACGTTATTTGCTTCAGGAAATAATAAAGATGCTGCACGTTATTTTGGCTGCAAACCTGAATCAGTTGTTTTAGCAGGTGTCAAAGGAACAGGCAAAACCCTTATTGCAGAAGCTCTTGCTACAGGTGATTATAAAACATTATTTATTCCTTTAAGCGCAATGCAATTAGTTTTAGATAAACGCACTCAACTTTCACGGCCTAATCGTGTAGAAGATGAAGGTTCAATATTAGCAGCTATTGAGGATTTAAGGGAAAAATCCGGAGCTGAAGTTATTATCCATTGTGACGATATTGAGGCACTTCTTTTTGATGCTAATGGTTCAAGTGATGGACAACATGCTGCGACTTCAAATTGGTTGAATAATTTATCAGGGATACAGCGTTCAGGGATTTTATTATCAGGATCTACTAATGATCCTTATTTAATTGATCATAGATTTTTGCGCCCTGGAAGAATTGGTTATGTCTTACATGTTCCATTACCTGATCTTAAAATACGCGATGCAATTTTAGCAATACACACTCGGGCTAAGCCATTAGCTTCAGAGGTTACTATTCATGCATTAGCGCAAGCTACTGAAGGTTACACCCCTGCAGCATTAGCAGAAATTTGCAATCGCGCAGGACATTTTGCTTTGCAAAGAGCAGCAGCTCGAAAAGCAGGAAGCAGGGATACTTTTGAAGCTCTTTCAGGTTTAGTTGAAGCAGATTATTCAGGCGTAACAATTTCTTCAGATGACTTTGGTAAGGCACTTAGTTTAGTTTCTCGTCATACCAATCCAGCTGAAAATAAAAAAGAAGACAGGAGAATTAAAAAATTTTGTGATGCTTATAGTTCCATTGGTTTTAGAGCTTAAATTCTTAAACCTACATAAACTTAGGAGAACTTTGCAAAATACTCGCAAAGCTCGGGTTACTGCCGGTTCGCATTGAGATATCTTTTTAACAAAGCAATTTTCTCTCTGGAACTCCGAAAATTGCTCGATAAGTATTTCGAAAATGCTCACAAAATAGGCAGTAACCATGATTTTGCAAAGTTCTCTTAATACTCAATCCCTCTTCTTGCAGAAGTGCCTTTGTCGAAATAATGCTTGACTAATTTCATTTCAGTAACTAAATCTGCTTTCTCCATTACTTTTTCATGGGCATCTCTGCCGGTCATTATTAACTCCAATTGCGGGTGTTTTTTTTCCATTAATTCAAGCACTTCTTCAATGCTCAAAAATCCTAATTTCAATGCTACATTAACTTCATCAAGAATAATTAAATCATAATCTTCTGAAGCAGTTAACTTCTGCGCTAAGGCAAAAGCGCTTTTCACGAATTTTACTTGTTCCTGGTCATTAAGAAAACAATATCTGCAAGGTCCGCATTCAATATCTTCTCTCACAAAATCAAAATATTTTGCTCCTTCATTAATCCCTAATAATTTCATTTGTTTTTTTTCTTTAACACAGCCCCTTCCAAATTGTATAATATCAATCTTTGGGAGGAAATTTTTGATGCTGATAAATTCACCGGTGTATGCGCCGCCTTTCATAAATTGCACAATAAATACTTTACCGCCTTGGCCAACAGTTCTCAGAGCTAATCCTAATGATGCTGTTGTTTTTCCTTTTCCATCTCCGGTATATACCTGGATTTTTCCATATCTAGCCATAATAGTACCTATTTTGTAAAGTTCTTGTATCTAATAAGCTCTACTTATTAATAAATATCCTTAATCATCAAGTGATAATAAAAAAGGAAAAGAAATTCTTACTCTGAGCATGATTTAACAAGCTTTCCATCTTCAAAACTAATAGTGCAGACTTTAGCTTTGTTATCATCTTTATGATCTTCATTTTTATTAGAACTGTCTTCTTCAGTTATCGCTGGTTGATCAGTGATCTCGGTTAACACTATCCCTTGAATGTTTTCTCTCTGCGCATGATACGGCGTTGAAAGCTTTCCCTGAGGCAGCTTTATAACTTGGTCGCCTCTTACTATGATTTCTTTTCCATCAGAGACATATTTGAATTGTTTTTTCTTGAAATCTTGAAATGCGCTTTGCTGTTGCTGAATGCTTAAAATAGGGTACCTGCTTCCATCACGGTAAATAGTGATCCCTTTTAAGCCAAATTTCCATGCTTTAATGTAAATCTCTGAAATGGTTTCAGGGCTTATGCTTTCAGGTAAATTGACGGTTGATGAAATACTATGGTCAGTATATTTTTGGCAGTCTCCCTGAATTAAAACTCTTTTTTCAGGCTCAATATAATGGGCAGTTCTAAAAAAGCATCCAGGCAACAGTTGGCGGAGTTCGTCTTCACTTGTTGCATACTGCGCTTTTTCCTGGAGCCCTTTTTTATCCAAATAAGCGCTTACTGTTGAATGGAAGATGTTAAATCGTTTGTTGCCGAAATTTTCACTTCTTCTCGTGTAAAATATTGCAAATACCGGTTCAACACCGCCGCTAACACCAATATAATTCTTTTGCTCTCCTTTATACCCTAATACAATATTTGAAATAGTTCCTGTTGGCGCAATAGAAAGTATTGCAATATTCCGCAATCCTTTTTTCTTGACTAATTCTTTAGTATTGTCATCAAGAGCTTCTTTAAAAAATGGGTTGCGGCTGTATTTGTTATAATCAAATACTGGTGAAGCTCCCTTTTCTTCAGCTAATTCTGCGGATTCACGATAACCTGCATTAGCAATAACCTGACAAACTTTCTCAATAACTGCTATACCCTCTTCACTATCATATTCTAAACCAAGCTGAAATAACATATCTGCAATTCCCATAACACCCAAACCAAGTCTTCGTGTTTCTGCAGCAGCACTCCGTTGTTTATCAAGAGCATTCAATGAAATATTCCAGCCAACAACATTATCTAAAAATCGTGTAGCCAACTTTGTTACTCGTTCAAGTTCGTTCCAGTTAATTCTTGCAGTATCAGTAAAACCATCAATTACTAACCGAGAAAGATTAATTGATCCAAGATTACAAGCGCCGCCGTCTTCTAATGGCACTTCACCACAATTTGAAATAACAATGCCATTAGCTATAAAAGAATGTGTTCGTGGTTCTGTTAGATCAAATACTTCTTGTTTTCCCTGTGGTTCTATGCTTTTTATAGTATCGTAAAAGTGTTCTTGGTATTGTTTCTTTGTGAGAAATACTTTTATTCTTTCTTGGTGTTTACTTCCTATAAACCCAATTTCTTCAACAAATCGCTGCAAGCTTCCTTTAGTTATACTTAACTCCCATAATTTCCCATCTGTTATGTACTCTTTATATTCTCCAGCTGCATTATAGTAATTAAATTTTTTCTGAGGAGTTCGATGGCGTTCATAGATTGTAGATAACATCCCTAAGTTAATAAGTATTATTTGTATTTCTTTCAGAAGCTTTTCTGACTTAGAAGTTAATCGAATATAATTCCCTTTTTCGCCAACTGCCATAGTTCCATCAGCAGTAAACAATCCCTGTAAAAATCCTACTACTGCTTCTTTTGGCGCAGTAAATATCCTATGCGGAACTTGCTTAAGTTCAGCTTTTACACTTTTGATGCCTAATCTACGTAGAAAATCACAAAAATATTTACTATGGTATCTTAATTGTGTTGTAGACTCTCTGATGCTTGGTTTTGTTTCTTTTCCATATATCTCCTCAATAAACTTCTTTAACTGGCTCATCACGTCTTCATCTTCTTTACTAAATACTAACCCAAGTCTATTATCTGGTTCAGGAGTGATAAATCCATCTCCTACTGTCCAACCAAGCAATTGCCCAAGTTCTTTTGACCATGTTGTGGGGAATTTGTAATGATAGATATGATTATTATCTCCTTTGATAATTTCATCTCTTTCAATAGATAATAGCTTATCATTGTTTCCCATGCCTTCTCCTTTTTGGATTAAAATTTTATCTTTAGGTGTAAGTTCATGTAACTGCTTAAAACCTTCAGTAGTCATAATCTTATGATCACCTGTTGCAGTGATTTCATAGCCCTTTTTTGTGGTAAGTTTATAGGTTTCTTTAATTCCCGATGACCATGCTGCTTCTATAGTGTCAAAACTTACTCCTTGTTGTTTTTGTTCGAGCAACATAATTCTTCCGTTAGTATCTCTCACTTGTATAGGCACTCGGTTGTCAGTTAGAATCTGAGGCGTTTTACCAACAAGCTCTTTTATTTGCTGCAATCCTTTACTTGTTGATACCTGTGAGTTTCCTGCAATACAGGGGTTTGTACTTGCAATTGGTCTCCCTATATAATTAGAAGGTGAATACTTTGTCATTCTTGACCAGAATATTAATCCTGGCTCAGCTGTTTGATAATTACCTTTAACAAATTCATCCCAAATATCCCGCGCTTTTACTAATCTTCTTGTTTCTCCTGCAGGTTCAGAACTAAAATATAATAAATAATCACCTGAATATCTCACTGCTAAATCATAATTTTGTGATTCTACTGGTACAATTACATCTCCATAAATGTCCCTGTTCTGCACATTTTCAAGCAATTGCTTGGAGATCTGTTTGTTTGTTTCTTTATGTATAAACTCATTTGCTTCTTCAATGGTTTCAAATACTTTATATAACTCATAATTCTCTAAATATTTTGAAGGAATGCCAAAGGCAAAATTCATTTCTTTGCTTTGGTTAACTCTATTAATAATCAATTTGCTAAATTTTTTATACACTACTATTTTATCCTTTCCATACTTATTTTGCTCTTCAACAGCAGTCATGAATTCATCAGTAACTTTCATGCTAATATTTGCAAACCTTACCTGGGTGTTTTCACGAACTTGTTTTTCAATCGCATCCAGCTGTTCAGCGTTGAATTTTCCTGACCAGCTGCATTGCTCCCTAATCTGTTTTGTCACCCAATTTGATTCTTGTTTGACTCTAATAAAATTAAGAATATCAGGATGCTTAACATCAATAGTTAGCATTAATGCGCCTCGCCTTCCAGCTTGACCAATTAACCCTGTTGTTAATGAGTAGATTTCCATGAATGAAACGCTGCCTGTTGAGAAATTTGCTGCATTATGTACCACAGCTTCTCTTGGACGCAGGGTAGAAATATCAACGCCAATTCCTCCCCCATATGAATATGTTCGCGCACATTCGAAAGCAGCTTTGTAAATAGATTCAATGTTATCATCTTCCATCACTGAAACAAAGCAATTTGCTAATGTTTTTAATCTATATAAATCTCCAGCTCCAGCAATTACTCTGCCGCCAGGCACAAAATATCCTTCATAAAGCATTTTATAGAATTCCTGGGCAAAATACACTTGATTGTCTTCATCTTCTTCAATAGATGCAAGATAAGAACCAAGCCTTACAAATACATCTTCCGGACGCTGCTCAATAAGGTTATCATCAAGATCGTGGACATAATATTTTTTCCTGTAAATATCCATGGCAAGTTCATTGCCTGCTAAATAATCATTTGCAGGATGCAATGGCAACGAACCCTCCTTCTGCATATCCTTGAGCATATAAAATAATTTTCTATAGGCATTAATTTTATTTTTATCCACTAACTTGGATAATTTGCTGTTATACGTAAACATTTTTGCAATTGGTTCAGTTACCGTAACTTTGATATTATGGCTGGTTAATGAACTGCCGAATAATTCTTCATTCACGCCAAAAGGATCTTGCTTTTCTTCCAAACCTTTTATACCAACTAATGCATCAGCTTTTAATCGTGCTTCTGCACGTTTTTGTCTATATAAGATAAAAGCTTTTGCTGTTTTTGCATGTCCTGTTTCAATAAGCACTTTTTCAACGCAATCCTGAACATCTTCCACTGAAGGTATGTCTTCTTTCAAGTCCTGTTCATTGAGCATGTCAAAAACTTGTTCTGCTAATCGTTCTGAGATTTTATAATCAGAACCTCCCACTGCCTGGGCAGCTTTGAAAATAGCATTAGAAATTTTCTTCAGATCAAATCCAACATATTCACCAGTTCTTTTTTTAATTCGCAGGATTTTTTGTTCATTCATGACGTTCAGCCTCTTTTGTTCGTCGTTGGATAGTACACAATATCTTGTGGTTGCTTCTGTTTAATTATACAAGATATCTTCATTTTTACGGCATGGCGTGGTATATAAATATTATGTTTCTTAAAAATATATTTTCAATATCACTCAAAATTATTATCTTGCCAGTGGTATTATCTTTTAAATTATTATCTTGTTAGTGGTAAGAATTTTCTACGAAATTCTTAATACCCTTATATAAAATATAATTAAATATTTATAAGAATGCAAAGCTCGGGTTACTGCCAGTTCGCATTGAGATCTTTGTTAAACAAAGCAATTTTCTCTCTGGAACTCCGAAAATTGCCCGATAAGTATTTCGAAAATGCTCACAAAATAGGCAGTAACCATAATTTTGCAAAGTTCTCTTTAGCTTTTTCTTCTCCTTTATCAATTGGGGAACTTGCATTCCACATCAGCCAAAACCATTTTTTGTAATCATCAGCTAGTTTTTTGCTTATTAACACAAATATAGTGACATCATCATCAAGCTTGTTAATATTTAATCCAGTGAAAGTAATGACACGATCATCTAAAATATCAATTGCTGAGTGTGTGGAATATTTTTCAGGTAAAAATCGTGCTTCATGGAGATGTACTGGTACAGGTCCTTCAGCTTCGTTCTGCTGTTGCATCATTTCTGCATCAAATAAATGGTAGCATTTGACGTTCTTTTTTTTGAGTTCTTCATAGAATCTAAATCTGAATGTTTTTAATCGTGGTTCAAACCATCCACCTTTAGCGCCAATGCAATAAACATCTTTGCCAACATCAAGAATATCCTGCATGTAATTTCTGAATCCTTGGATGCCTTTGTAGATATATGCTTGTTCTTTTTCTTGTTTTTGAAAAAACTTTTGCTTGATTTCCGGAAGCGCTTTTGTTATTTTATCTTCTTTTTCTTTTATCATGGAAAGCAATCGTTCTGGATTGGTTGCTTTGAAGTGCTGCTCATTGCTGAGAATGGTTTGGGAGATTAATCCTTTTTCTAAAAGTCTGCTTAAAGCATCATATGCATTTCTCCGATGAATGTTTGCCTTAATTGCAATAGTCTGCACTGAAGCATCGCCTGTTTGGAGCAATGCTTCGTAAATTCTAGCTTCGTTTGGACTTAAGCCAATTTCGCGGAATAGTTCTTCGTACATATCAGCACCTGATTATTCTAACTACTTTGTTTAATACCTAATTGCTTTCTTAATTTATCATAATAAGCATGATCTCCCAGATGAACCTCTTTGAATTCCCCATTCTTTATCTTTATTATAATACATCTATTAGAAGATCCGATCTTTTTGATGAAAATTACATAATCACTAAAAATAGATCCAAACTCAGGTTTAATTTCACCATTCTTTAATCGTTGACACCATATCATTAGGTTTTCATCGATATTCTTAATAGTCTCAGCATATCTATCAAAATCTTTGTTAAATACAACTTGTTCGCCAAATAGTTCTTTAAGTTTCTGCTTTAAATTTTCTACATTCATGTTTTATTCCCTCTATAAATTGATCATAAATGAGGAGATTATCATTGGCTTTTGGATATAATGGGATGGTTTCTTTGATATTCTTTCCAAACTTTGTACATACTACATAAAGATACTTCTTAGAATATAACTTTAAAATAAGTTGTCTTGTTATATGATTAATTTCTTCAATTTTTTTCCCTTTTTGTTTGTTAATTATTTTATACATCTTCTGCGATAAGCTATATGAGTTAAGGATTATATTCTCGACAAATAAATAATAATCTAATAATAATTCCCTGATTATCTTCTGATCTTCATTTTCAAGAATCTCTTTTATTGCAACTTGATATGCAAAAATAATATCATTAAGTTCAGGTCTTTTTATAATTGGTTTTATAGGTGGAATTTCAAAATTGGATATTGAGTATTGTAATGCAGAATAAAATAATGGTTTTTTTAAGTCTTTTTCTCTAATTCCAATATATGTTCTTTTCCCTTCATGATATTGCTTTCTTCGCTTTCCTACTATAAATATGTCAATATCATTATACTTTTTGCTGAATAAAAAAGAACCTGAAATGAATGCTTTTTCTTTGTTAAGCTGTTTTAATATTTGCTTTGCTTCCTCTACTCGTTCTGGGATCATCGTTGAAGTATTGCCTTGCAGATAAAACTGTTCCTGCAAACATTGAAGCGCATCCATTTTCTTCTTTATTGCCGTGTAAAGATAGGTTTGTTCTGTTTTTGTTAATGACTGTTTTTTCAGGTGTTTTTCTATGATTTCAACCTGCTTATCAGTAAATAAGGCAGGTACAAATAATTGTTTGTTTTCAAGTATCTTTTTACATATATTTTCATTCATATTATATTATAAGTATATATCTATTAATAAATCTTGCTATATTTATGTAATAGATTAGTGTTATTTGATATTCAGTTAACATGCCTCTATTTAATAGTTGTTATTTTTGGTGGTGATTGCCACCATCAATATTAATATAGTTGGTTTCTGGGTAAACTCACATTGTAATCACTTAACAGTGAAACTTACTTGGAGTGTGAAACTATGTCATCAATAACAACTTTACCGGCATGGATGGGATATCTTATTTTAGTTATCTATGGCATATTTATGATTCTCATTACGTATGTTTTTGCACGATGGAAACAATATAAAACTATTCAAGGTTTTCTTGTTGCAGAAAGAAATGTTAGTTGGTGGCTTGGCGCAGCAAGTATTGCAGCATCTTGGATTTGGGCGCCAGCATTATTTATCTCTGTTCAAGTGTCCTATAAACAGGGATTGCCGGGAATATTTTGGTTTGTTATTCCTAATATTATTGCGTTGCTTATCTTTATGTTTTTAGCTCCTAAAATCCGAGAAAAATTACCTTATGGTTACACTTTACCACAGTGGATTAAATATCGTTTGCAAAGTGAGAGAGTGCATACTATCTATTTGTTTCCTTATTTTTTTTATCAAGTGATGGCTGTTACCGTGCAGCTTTATGCGGGAGGTAATCTTGTTTCTTTTCTTACAGGCATACCAGTTATTCCTGTTATGATTATATTGGCAGTGATTGTTTTAACATATTCATTAATCTCAGGGCTTGAATCATCTATTGTTACTGATTTTGTTCAATTTCTTTTAATTATTATTGGTATTGTTGTTGTTATTCCATGGATATTATTAAAAGTGGGTGGGTTTCATGCAGTTACTTTAGGACTAGGTGGAGTTAGTGGAAAATTCACTAGTCTTTTTGATCCAAGCGTTGCATTTTCTTTTGGTATTGTTACAGCAATTGGACTTATCTCTGGAGCAATTTCAGACCAGCAATACTGGCAGCGTGCTTTTGCCATTAAAAAGAACAATTTAGTTCCTTCATTTGTGTTTGGTGCTTTTATGTTTGGGATTGTACCTGTTGTCTTGTCATTTTTGGGATTCCTTGCAGCTAATTCATCCCTTGGAATCACCTTGCCTGAAGGAATTGATGTCTCGATGATTGGTGTTGTTGCAGTTGCAAAATTTCTTCCTGCAAGTGCATTAGTTTTGTTTGTTGTAATGTTATTAAGTGCTTTGCTTTCAACGTTGGATTCAGGATTAAATGCTGCAAGTTCATTGTATGTAACTGATGTAGTGAAATATACTGCAAAAGAACGAGAAATTTTACAAAAAATGGATCAACAGCGGCAGCTTAATCCTGAAGAAATAAGTATTGCAAAACAACTTGATAAAAAGGGTATCAGAAATTCACAATTAGCGATGTTTGGCATAACAATTGTTGGGTTTTTAGTTGCGTTAGCTGTTACCTATATTCCAAACTTTGGGTTAAAACAATTGTGGTGGATTTTTAATAGTATTGCTGCTTGTGTTGTCGTGCCAACAGTGTTAAGTTTGTATTGGAATAGATTAGATGCACGAGGAGTATTTTGGGGGGTGTTGACGTCGTTTGTAATCGGTGTTCCTTTCTTTATCTATGGCAATATCATTGACAAGCCAGTTTGGATTGTTGGAGCATCGTTGTTTACTATCGGGATAAGCACTTTATGCTGTTTGCTTATGTCGAGAAAAGAATCATGGATAAGACCTTCAGAATAAAGAATATCTTTTATTTTTTCTTTGTTTTTACTTTCTTCTCTTTTGTTTCTGTAACTTCACTTTCATCTACATTCTCAGCATGGCTTCTTAAATGATATGCTTCATCAGGGTCTGTATCTTGTTCATCGCCATGAGGCGTGCCACACCTGCATGAGTCAAAGGTACTTTTTGTATCTTTGGCTTTCATTTTTGGTGTGTCTTTTTCATATTCTTCTAGAATCTTGATGATCTCTTTGAGAGGATCTTTTTTTCCTTTCTTGTGTTTGTTTTCGCGCATAATCTACGTGATGAACTTTCCTATTTTAAAATGTAATGATTTACTCTTCTTCTTCTTTTTCATCATCCTCATCATCTTGTTCGTCATCTTTGATGATTAAGGGTGATCTTTTTTCTATGTCTTCTTTGGTTATAGGTTCATCAGTTAATTCACTCAAATGATAGGCGTGCTCTTTTTCTTTATCACGTTCGTCTCCATGTTTGGAACCGCACATACAATTTTCATATATGTGATTACTGCTCACTTTCCCTTCTGCTTTAGGGGTATTTTTTTCATAATCTTTCAATATGTTAATAATATCTTCAAATCGATCAATTTTCTTTTCTTTAACTTCTTTGTTTCCCATAATTACTTGATAATATCACGTTATTTTAAATGTATTTTGTTTATTCAACAAAATCTATATAAACACCACCTTACTCGCTTTTATGGGTGATAATATGAAGGGTTATGAAGACGCAGTCTGTAAAGCATGTCAATTGCAACTTGATCAACTTAAAAAAACAAATTTACAAATTCCTGAGTTAGAAACTATCAAACTTCCTCGCCGTGTTATCAATGTTAACTTTCCTGTTCGCATGGATAATGGAAATGTAAAAGTATTCTCTGGTTATCGTGTACAATACTCTGATGCTCGCGGGCCAGCAAAAGGGGGGATTCGTTTTCATCCAGAAGTTGATCTTGAAGAAGTTAAAATGCTTGCTTTTTTAATGTGTTTGAAATGCGCTGTAGCAGATATACCCTATGGGGGGGCAAAAGGCGGTGTTGTTGTTGATCCAAAAACATTGTCGCAACGAGAACTCGAACGACTAAGCAGAGGATATATTAGGGAGATTGCACCTTTTATAGGGCCATATGTTGATATTCCTGCTCCTGATGTTAATACTAATGAACAAATTATGGCTTGGATGTTGGACGAATATGAATCTATTACCAATCAGAAAGTACCTGGAGTAATAACTGGTAAGCCATTAGCTCTTGGGGGCAGCAAAGGCCGTTCCTATGCAACCTCACAAGGCGGGGCTTTTGTGCTGCGTGAATTTGTTAAGCTTAAAAAATTAGATCATAAAAAACTAACTGTTGCAGTACAAGGATTTGGGAATGCAGGATATCATATGGCAAGAATTTTATCAGAATGGGGATATACTATTGTTGCTGTTAGTGACTCTAAGTCTGGAATTTATGATAAAAAAGGCTTGGCTATTTCAAAAGTTTATGATCATAAACAAAAATCAGGTTCATTAAAAAATTTTAAAGATGCAACAGAAATAACTAATGAGAAATTGCTAGCTTTACCAGTTGATATCCTTGTTCCAGCTGCTTTAGGCGATGCAATTACTAAGAAGAATGTTGATTCAGTCAAAGCAAAGTACATCCTTGAACTTGCCAATGGACCGGTAAGCGCAGAAGCTGATGCAGTTTTATTTAAGAAAGGAGTTATTGTAATTCCTGATATTCTTGCTAATGCTGGTGGTGTCATTGTTAGTTATTTTGAATGGGTGCAGAACTTACAAGGATATTACTGGGAAGAAGATGAAGTTATTAAAAAATTAGAGCAGAAAATAACCAAAGCGTTTAAAGATATACCTCAAGTAGCAACTGAAAACAATGTTAGTTTACGGCATGCAGCCTACTATCTTGCTCTTAAACGAATAGCAGATTCTGAGAAGGTATTGGGGAATGTATGAACTTCTAAAACTTTTTTCTCATAATACCTGCTTTTAATTCATCAAATCCAGGCTTGGAAACTTCTTTCAACACATCCTTGCTTGTCTTCAAATCTTTGTTTAAGAAATCATCTTTGCCGCACATAGGGCATTTTAATCTTGTTGTGGCTTTTTTTGTAGTATCATAGGTGAATTTATATCTGCATCTTCCGCAAAAGTATACTTTCTTCTTACCTTCGCTTGTTTCAGGAATACTTTTAGGAGTGTGTGATTCAAGATGTTTGTTTTTTTCTAAACATGGAATGCAACTAACTATATAATCAGAACTTCCAGGCTTAGGAAGGTATTTAACATCATCTATTGGCATACTTTTTCCGCAACGCTGGCAGGTTAACTGTTTTCTTATGTCTGGCATACATTCTCACCTTACTTATGAGTAAGATTGGTAAAATGTTGGACTAATAACCTTACTCCAAAGCCAGTAGCACCTTCAGGTATATAATTTTTTTGGCTGTCTGACCATACAGGACCAGCTATATCAATATGAACCCAAGGGTACTTGTCTACAAATTCTTGTAAGAATATCCCTCCTGCAATAGTACCAGCTTCTCCTTTAGGTTTTCCTAAATTCTTGAGATCAGCAATACTACCTTTAATATCCTCTTTGAATTCATCATAAAGCGGCAGCTCCCATGAACGTTCATGGCATTCTTCGCCTGCTTTGATGACTTCATTAATCATTTTTTGATTATTACCCATAACACAAGCAAAATTCTTTCCCATCACTACAAGCGCAGCACCTGTTAATGTTGCAAGATCTATAATTGCTTCAGGTTTTAATGTTGTAGCATAGTGCAGGCAATCACTTAAAACTAATCTGCCTTCAGCATCAGTATTTGCGACTTCTACACTTTTACCAGCGGCACTGATTAAGACATCTCCTGGCTTATAAGCATTGCTTCCAATCAGGTTTTCAACACAACCTAAGATGCCGGTAATATTTATTGGTACATTCAAGTTTTCTATTGCCTTTATAGCGCCAATAATCGCTGCTGCTCCGCCCATATCATCTTTCATGGTTTCTAAGAAACCTGTCGGTTTTAAGTTTAAGCCACCGCTGTCATAGGTAACACCTTTTCCTACAAGAACATGGTGTTTTTTGGAAGATTTCAATCCAGTATATTCAATAATAACTACTTGCGGTTCTCCAGGAGAACCTCTGCTTACACCTAGTAAACAACCCATTTTTAATCTTTCAATTTCTGGCTTTCCAAGAATCTTAACCTTTACTTTACTACTTTTTACAAATAATTTTTTTGTATAATCTGCAATATATTTTGGATGCGCTGTTGAAGGAATTTCATTAACAAGATCACGAGTAATCATAACTCCTTCAGTTATTTTTGCAGCATTATCAAGATTTTCCTGCAGTTTTTTTTCTTTTGAAACATAGGTTAAGTTTTCAACTCTTTTTTCTTTTTCTTTTTTATATTTATCAAAGGCATATCCTGCCAAATGCCAGCCTTCTGCAAATCCCTGTAGTATTTCAGCTTTTGATGAAAATTCAATCAGAGAAGCTTCTTTAATTTCCTTGCTTTTAAGAAAACCATATACTTTTGAACCGAAAATACGCGCTTTTTCCTGTGTTAATTTATTTTCTTCTCCTAAACCAGCGAAGATGATTGTTTCTCTCTCAATAAACGTCGTATTAAATTTGTCTTCCTCAGCAAAAGTTTTGTTGTAGTAAAGAATTTTTGAAAGTGTTGTATTTAATTTAGGCACTTTTCCTTTGAATAATGGGATAATTAATACATTGCTATCAGGTTGTTGCTTAATTGTTATCATACTATCTCACACTCTAACCATTTACGTGACCTTCTTGCAAGATCACTCTTCTCTGCACTCCCCTTCGATCATATTGGTCTAAACTTGAAAGAGAAAATATTGGTGCTTTTGCCAAATAATATGTTCTTGTTTCATAATCAAAGGTGAACTGTGTGAAACACTTATACAATGGCTTAATACCGTAGTCATACTTTCTTTCATTTGAATTTGTTTCTTTACAATAAAAAAAATCAGCCTCTTTTGAAGCTTGATGCTCTGCAACCTGCTTTCCTTTGATTGCTATGGTTAGAAAAATATCTTTTAATGGATCTTTTATTTGATTTGTTTCAGCATAAATATGCAATGGACCTTTATATTCTGTTGTTTCTTCTGTTTTAAATGTTGTTCCATCGCTTGTCATGCTTACGTGAGGGTTTGTTCTAAATGCATTACTTGTTATTACATTACTTTGGTTTTTTGTACTAGTTACAGCAAAAAAGCTAACAACTACTATGAGAACAATAAACACAACTTCTGTATTTTTACTCATCTTATGCAGCAATGGCTTCACCTATTGATGGGTAAATGTGCCTTTCTCATTACGAAGCTTAGATAATTGCTTTTGGTTATAAGCAATAATATTCTTTACCTTATAATGGCTTGTCATCTTTCCTGAACTATGCAGTGCTCGCACGGTATATACATAACCCATATCAGTTTTGTAATTATATAATGGTTCGATAAATGTAGCGCCTTTTTCTGTTAATAATCCTTCTTCTTTGGCGCTTCTTGTTTCTCTGATAGTTCCAAGACGCCATTTATACAATAAAATATCTTCTACTTTATCACTTGTTAAAACAACAAATGCTCGATCTCCATTAGGGAGCCTTTCTTGGTAATAATCAAGAGCAACTTGTGATTTGCTCATTCCGGCATCTACAAATGCGTAACCAGTCATATTATTATTATTATTTGTTCCAAAAAATAACGTAAATACGCCAACCGCAGCAACTACAGCTAATATTACCCAATTATATTTATGTTCCATGTATCTCACCTAACTTTTATCTAATTCCCATCGGTCTAATACTGTTCCAAAATACACTTTTTTCTTTGATGAAGAACCATATTTAAACTCAGTAAATTCAGGGCGATCATCATCAACATCTTCTTCTTTTCCTACATTACCGTAACTGTCTATTACGGTAATAGTGTGTCTTTTGTTTGCGTCAGACGTTGAAATTTCAGGGAAACTTGCTTTACAGTCATATCTTACTTGGTTCCAATTTTTTTCATTTTTTTTTCCAACTCTGCCGTATGATCCTTCTTTGCTAACTGTACAACTTAATGTTCCTACCTCTTTTGCGCTTTCTTCAGAGGTAACTTTTGTGCTGACACCATATGTTTTGTGAATTACATCAGTCACCGGCTCTTTAGCTGATGCAATGGCAACTTCTATTCTTGTTGACCAATCCTCATTATTATTAATAAAATATCTCTTAACTGCATACGTATCACGATTGCCACTTAATGGAGAAATTACATTACCGGTAATAACATTTGTTGAAGTTTCTGCGTCTTTAATTGCTGGTGATTCTTTCTGCATTAAAACTATATAAAAAATAGCAACAATAGCGACAATTGCTACTAAATAGATGTAAACTGAGAAATGTGAATTGTTCTTGGGCGTATTCTTTTTAGCCATACTAGTACCACCTCTTAATCATTTCATGTAGCTACTAGTATATAAATGTTTATACTCGACGTACGTAATAAGTCTTTTATGGTTTTATTAAAAATTACTATTTTTAATCCCTGAGATCCTTCGGATTCAGGTAGCGCCAGTTCAGCTTTTGAAGTGTGTTTCAATTGGATTTTTCTTATAAATCAAGGAGTCATAATTTGGCTTGCGTCTGGGATTATAAGACTTGCCTATCGGCAAGGAACCCCGAAAAATCCTCACAGCAAATATAAGAACAGCTTCACAAAAGTAGGTGCTAAAACCCCAGACTTATTACGTACTACTCGACTGATAAAGAAACTCTAAGTTTCTTTATCATATATGGTCCTTCTTTTCTATAACCTAATTTTCGATAGTATTCTCTTGTTCCTAATGCTGCGATTATTACTATTTTATCTTTTCCCTGTTTCTTTGCAATAGTTTCCGCATTTTTCAATAGTTTTTTTCCTAAACCTTTATGCTGTGCAATACTTGTTATGGATAACGATTCTTTTTTTCCAATCATTACTGCAGATCCATACACATGAAGCTCTCTGATTAAAGCACTTGTTTTAGTAATCTCCTTTCTTAATATTCTGCTCGGGAATCGCATTCTGATAAATCCGAGCAGAATATCTTGTTCTTTATCTTCATATGAAATAAAGAATTCTTTTCCTTTGCTTGCTTCATATTCTTCAATAATACATGCTATCTTTTCAGGTTTTTTTCCTGTTTTTTTATAAACGTGGCCAACTTCTCTGCATCTTATACATTTGCAGTGATGATTAAACTGGTCTACATACTGACGTAAATTGGTTTTATCAATTCCTGCTTCGTTCATTTTAGAAGGAATGTCACGGTTAACTCTCATTATTCTGCAATAACGGCCGACAAAAGGCTTGAATGCTGCAATCATTTTAGCAGCTTCTTCAGTACTGTATGGTTTATAGTTTCCTTTAACATACTCTTCATACAATGGTGTTCCTTTGAACACCATACATGGATATATCTTTAACATATCAGGTTTGTAATCAGGATTAGAAAATAACTGTTTCATACCTTCAAGATCTTCCTTTTTGTCTTTAATACCAGGCAATCCTAACATATAATGAAGGTTTATTTTAAATCCGAGATCTTTCAGATCTCGGATTGCTTCTATATTATCTTGCGTTGTATTACCCCTTTTTACCATGATCAAAGGTTTTTCATACACTGACTGTATTCCTATTTCAACTCTTGTGCAGCCAAGCTCAAGAATGTAATTTGCATAATCTTTTTTCAAATAATCGGATCGTGATTCCAAAGTTAATCCAACACATTTTATATTTGCTTTTTCATTACGCTGCTGTTCTTTATCTAACGCGCTGTCTCCTTTTATTTTAAGCAATTTTTCTTTAATTTTTGCTGCACGCTCATGGTCTTCAATATCTCCAGGCAGCTCGAAAAATTCCTTGAATTTTTCGATATTGAATCTTTTTTCAATAAAAAAAAGATCAGAAAAATCATTCATTGCTTTTAAAGCGTATTTGATAAACTTTTCCTGATACACTTTGCTGTAACTGGTAAATGTGCCACCCATAATAATTAATTCAATTTTATCAAAGCTATGCCCCAGCAAAACATATTGCTGAATACGATTAAACACTTGTAAATAAGGATCATAGTCATTTCTGATTCCTCTCATCGTGCTTGGCTCATGGCCTGTATATGATTTAGGAACTGTCCCAAACTGCGAGTTTGGACCTCCAGGGCAGAAGGTGCATTGCGCTTGCGGAGGGCAGGCATATGGCGCAGACATAATTGCTACGTTTGCAACCCCAGAAATAGAACGTGTTGGTTTTAATTGCAATGCTTTTAATTTCTCGCGCTCAGTTTTTTTAGCTCTTAATAAAATTTCAATATTTGTTGGAATATATCCTAATTTATATTTTTTTGAAAGTTCACGCTTTATTTTGTTTAAGTTTTCTGGTTCTAATTTTTTATTTTTTACTGCTTCAATTATCTCTCGATAAAAATCTGTTTCCATAACATAGAGAACTTTTTAATTGTTTATAAATATTTATTCTTTAATTTTAAATTCCAAATGTTAAGAATGCATATTTTGTAATTCCATTGAGAATAAACTGAATTCCTATGGTGACAATAATAATTCCCATGATTTTTTCTACAGTTTTTGCCCCAGTTTTTCCTAGAAATTTATCAATCCGATCAGCGTTTCCAATACAAAGGTATATTAAAATTCCTAATACTACAATAACCATACCTAATAATGCCCGTTCTGTAGTTGTTGTTATCTTTGAGCTTATCAATATGGTTGTAGCTATGGCGCCAGGACCAGAAAGCAACGGCACTGCCAGTGGCATCACTGAAACATCATCTTTTTTCAATGCTTCTGCATGCACTTCAGGATGCAATCTTTTATGAAATTCATGAGGATTGAGCATCCTAAACCCAATCAAGCAAATACAAATCCCTCCACCAATATAGAGCGCTTCCAGGCTCACACTAAAAAATCTGAAGACGGCATTGCCTGCTAAACTAAAAATGATTAAAACAACACTTGCTATTATTGCAGCTCTTTTTGCAACTTCTTTTCTTTCTTGATGCGTATAATTTTTCATAAAACCTAAACTAATAATAGCAGCAGATATAGGATTAACTATAGAGAACAACGAAGTAAACCAGAAGATCAACACCGCAAACTCGATTTCAGGCATTTTTAGCTCCTTATTGTTGCTTCATTTCTTTTCTTTTTTTCATGTATTCAACCCATTGATCGTAAATCTCGTCATTGGTCTTTTTTTTGCTATCTTCCATGTAACCACCTCTTTTTGAATGATTATAACTTTTTTTCTTCTGGCCTTTTTTTTATTTCATTGAGGAAGTATTCCAAACAATCATGGGCGCAGAAAGATACCTTCTTCTTAAAATCTTCAGGACCGAACAACAGGGTGAAACTACCATCAAGTTCTAGTAAATCTTCTCCGCAGGTGTTGCAAAATCCACGCTTTTTATCTTCTAATTGCTTTAATTTGCTGTCAACCATTTTTTTTAATGCAACAGAGCCATTATACAAATCTGTTTTTAGTTTGTAAAGTTCTTCTTCATCAATAACTTCTATGAAATCTTCGGCAGTTAGTTTCATATCGTTAACCTCTTTTTTGATCTTTAATTTTATACTATGGTAATTGTCTGATTTAATTCCGGTGTGTACACCTTCATCTTCTTGCTGAATTCTTTTTTGATGCTTTCCATAGCTTCTTCATCACCATGGTTTAGGATGAGATGCTTTGGTTGTATGTCATTAATCAATGCTACTAATTCTTTTCTTCCACAATGCGCTGAAAAATCAAATTTTTCAATATGGCATTTTACATTTAACATCATCCCATCAACAAAGGCTTTTTGCTCTTCCATCAATAATCTTCCGTTGCTACCTTCAGCTTGATATCCTGTAAGAAAAATGCCTGTTTTCTCATCATGATATAATAATTTAATGTAATCCAATACTGGTCCGCCAACGCACATACCAGAGGTTGTTACTACAATGCATTGTTCTTTTACTACTTCTGCTCTTTGTCGAGAGCTTTTTATGGTTTTTATTGCCTCTGATGCTTTTCGCAATGCATGGCCATTCCTAAGATACTCAGGCTGCTGCAATACTATCTTTGTCACTTTTTTTGCCATACCATCTACATATATAGGAACATTGATTTTTCTTTTGCCGAGCATTAAGATCACTTCTTGTGCTCTGCCAACAGAAAAGCAGGGGATAAGCACTTTTCCTTTTTGTTTTAGTGTTGCTTCAATACCATTAAGAAAATTATTTTCACTTTCATTTCTGTCAGGATGTTCTCTATCTCCATAGGTTGTTTCACAAATCATCACTTCAATATCCTGAAGCTGATATCTTAATCCCTCCATCAAATTAGTGGTTGATGTATTAATATCTCCCGTGTATAATATTTTTTTATCGTTAATGGTTAAAAGCACTGAAGAACTTCCAGGAATATGGCCGGCGTCTAAAAACTCAGCAGTGCCTTTTTCTATGGAAAAAGGGTGATGGAATTTAACTTCATTCATCAAACCCAATACATTGCTGATGTTATCCTCTGAATAAGCAGGCTCTCTTGTTGAAAGCATTTCAATGTGAATAGAATCATGGAGAAGAATTTTTGCAATTTTTTTTGTCATAGAAGTGCAGTAAATATTGCAATTAAGTCCTTTGAAATTAAAATAAGGAAACGCGCCGCAATGATCAAGGTGCCCATGGCTGAGAAAAGCTGCTTTTATTTTGGCTACATTTGGCAGCTGTGGATATTCCTGTCCTTCAGAACTAATTTTGATGCCGCAGTCTAATAAGTAGGTGTCATCTACTAAGATGCAACTTCTTCCTACTTCTCTAGCTGCTCCAAGAAACTGTATTTTCATAGCTGCTTACCTCTTTTTCTGGATGTATTATCATATCTCTTTCATCTTCACTCCAAAAAAGACTTTTATAGCCTTTTTTGGAGAAGAGATAGTACAATGGAGAAAGTTTTATTTCGATTATGGCCACCTCTTTATCATTTTTCTTTTTATTAAGTACTCAAATGCATGGCTTCTATTGGCAAAAAGTTTGTCTTCTATTCTTTTGTCAATCCAATTCAATAAATCGCCTTCAATAGTAACTGTTATACGTTCTTTCATGTTTTGGGTACTACTATTGTTTATTACATACTATTACATATTTTAGTATATTACTACATACTTTGTATGTAGTAGTATATAAAATGATTGATTTTCTTTTGAAAACGAGAACATTTTCCTTGTTATGCATTATTTATAGTTTGAGATATTATCGTAAGATAAATAGTATTATCGTACTATACTATCGTAAACTATATAAATAAGTATGTGGTTTAATATGCTTATGGATGATTTACAACAGATATTTTCATTAATGAATCCTTGGTGGGAGAAAAAGGAGTTTTCTGCAGGTCTTACAAGGGAAAAATACCTTAGTTTGATGAAACAAGAGCTTCAAACAAAACAAATAGTATTTCTCTCAGGTCTGCGAAGAGTAGGAAAAACAACCTTATTAAAGCAGCTTATCCACTATTTGCTTTCGACAACAGAACCTAAGAGAATTTTCTATCTGACTATGGATTTTATTTCTTTTAAAGATAAAACAATACACCAATTGGTTGAAGAATATAGAAAAATGCATAGTATTGGTTTGGAAACACCCATTTATGTTTTTTTAGATGAAGTAACACAATCATCATCTTTTGAGCAGGAATTAAAAAACTTTTATGATCTTGAAAATATTAAATTTTTTGCATCTTCATCATCAGCATCATTGCTTAAATCAAAAAATAATTATCTTGTTGGCAGGTCATTAATCATTGAAGTTCTTCCGTTAGATTTTACTGAATTTCTTCAATTTAAAAATATCAATATACTACCATCAGAACAGTATTTACTTGAAAGCTACTTTGAAGAATATCTCAAAATAGGAGGTATGCCAGAATATGTGCTTACTCAAGATGTAAACTGTTTAAAAAATACTATCGAACAAATACTCTATAAAGATATTATTGCCTATCATAATATTAAAGAAAAAGATATTGTTGAGAAAATGTTTCAATTACTTTGTGAACGAGCTGGCAAAACAATAACCCTGTCTAAGCTTGCGAGAGTGCTTTCAGTAAGTGTTGATACCATACGGAGATTTCTTGAATATTTTAAAGATACTTTTTTGTTTTATTCAATTGATAGGTATGCAAAATCTCTTAATGAAAAAATTCATTCTCCCAAAAAATTGTACATTGCAGATGTAGGTATACGAAATGCTTTTGTTGGATTTAAAGATAAAGGAAGCTTAGTTGAAAATTTAGTATATCTTAAGATTAAACAGTATCCTCTATACTATTATTTTGAAAACAATAAAGAGATTGATTTTATCATACTAATTAAAAAGAAAACAATTGCCATAGAAGTAAAATATAAAAAGAAGATTGAAGAAAAAGAGTTAGAATTCTTTGAAAAGTCCTCATTTTCTAAAAAGATTCTTGTGAAACAGTTTAAAGATATTGAAGATATTAATAATGTAATTATATCTTAATTGTTTGGAGCCATGAGTTTATTTGCCAAAGCAATATATTATCGTCGTAATGCTTCTCAATGAGGTTTTATTTATTGATTTTTACTACGAAAGTCTTTCGATTATTTTGAAGGATTTTCGAAAATGAACTTTGCTAATGAAAATCTTTCTGATTTTTCGAATATCTTTATGTTTTCATCGGAAAATTTGCGGAATTTTGGTAGGTGGTTTAATTAAGGTGTTTGTATCATTAGTTCTTATTAGAAAATTATAAATACTACTTTTACCACCTAGTAGTTAAGGTGGTAATTATGGGGATGAAGACAATTAAAATAAGTGAAGAAAATTATACCTGGCTGGTATCTATGGCAGGGAAATTACAAAAAGAAACAGGTCATTCAGTATCTATAGATTCAGCACTCAAAACATTGAAGGAAAGACCAACTTCTCAAAATATCATGAATTTAGCAGGAAGTTGGAAAATGACTGATAAGGAAGTGAAGGAAATGAAAAATAGTTTAAGAAAGGGATGGAAAAAATGGAAAACATTTGCTTAGATACTGATGTGCTAGTGGATTTTTTGAGAAATAAGTTTTATGCAGTAGATTATATAGACTCCAATAGGCATCATAATCTTTGTACCACTATTGTTAATCTTTTTGAGCTTTATCATGGAGCAAAAATATCTGCAAAACAACAAGAAAACTTAGAAAAAATTAAAATTCTTGAAAAAAATATTACTATCTTGAACTTTTCAGCTTTATCAGTTGAAATTGTTAGTGATTTCTCATCGTTTCTTAAAAAGAAAGGAACAGTTATTGATACTAAAGATCTATTTATTGGTGCACTTGCATTTGAGCATAAATGTACTTTGAAAACAAACAATATTAAGCATTTTAATCAAATTCCTGGTTTAAACATTTGTTAATCCTTGCGTTGAAACTATCTCTTATTTTTACTATAACATAAACGACAATACCAATACCATTGCTGCTGCCAATGCCTTTTTCCAGGTTGGTTTTTCTTTCAGGAATATTATGCTGAGGATGAATACGAAAATGGGCGTAATATTGGCTAAGGTAATGCTTACGCCAACTTTTCCTTTGAACAAAGCAAAATACAATAAAGCCCATTGTGTAATGACAAATAATCCCCTGACAACTATGATTCTGAAATGTGATGGCGTAATTTTACTGAGATCTACTTTGAAAATCATGATTGCAAGCAATCCAATAATTGCTCCTCGCAGCATGTATAATGACAATGGATTTATTGCTTCTAATTTGCTTAGCAATATTTTACTCGGAATTGCGGATAATCCAAACAATAGTGATGCGATTATTGCATATAATATTCCTTTGCTTTCTCCTGTTAATTTAGTTTTCTTTGAAAAATCAAATGAAAAATAAATGATTAAACCTACGATTGCAGTTCCTAATAATAATTGTTTTATGCTTACTGCATCGCCAATTAACATCCAGCCAAAGAAAAAAGCAAACATTGGTGTTATTGACAATAACGGTGTCACTATTGATGCTTCTGCATTTTCAAATGATTTAAAATAAAAATAGTTTGCAATAAGGTCAATAGCTGCAATTGTCAGCAATAAAAATAATGAATAGGGTGTTACTTTAAAATAATAGAATGACGGTGAAAATAGCAATAAGGTTGCCGACATAATTAAGAAATTAATACCTAAAATATCTTTTGTTGAAATGTCTTTCAATAGCGTTCTTGCAAGAATGTTAGCTATTGCTGCGAATAATGATGATAAAATAGCAATAAACGTATAATTCAGGTTTCCAAACTGCGTAATATCAACCATTTTATGCTCCTAACTATCTTTTATCGGCGGAACTAATTCTCCTGCCAAGTTTGTTTCCATTATTTCCTTAATCCGTTCATACGGTGTATTTTTATCAAGAAGCCATTTTAATTTTGTCGTCATTGATTCCATTGACATATCAAATGCCTGCGTAATGCCAGTTTGCAATGCTTTTAATCCAACGTCATTTAATCCAATTCTCGTCACGCCAATAGGACATTGTGTTGTGACAACAATTGGAATCTTTTTTTTATGAGCGCGCTCTAATGCTGGCAGCAACGAGTAAGGTAGATCACCACTGCCATATGCTCGGATTACTAAACCTTTGATATCTGATTCTACTATTTTCATGACATCTTCTGTTCTTATGCCTGGTTCTAAAGTTAAGACAATAATATTTGCGTTGAAGCCAGGCTTTGGTGTAAATGGATGATTATGACGTTTTTTGTGTTCTTGTTTTAGTTCAATGCTTAATCTGATTTCGCCTAAGTCCGGAGCGTTGAATGTTTTGAATGCTTCCAGTTCTGATTCTGAAACTTTTTTTGCTCTGGTGCCGAGAATAACTTTGCTCCCGAAAACAACCATCACTTGCGCAATGTTCATCGTTGCCAATTTTACAGCGTTGACAAAGTTTCTTCGTGCATCACTCTCTAATTGATTGGCTGGAATTTGCGCGCCTGTCAAAACAACAGGTTTTCCTATCCCTTGCAAAGCAAATGATAAAGCGCTTGAGTGTAACCCATGGTATTAGTGCCGTGGGTGATAACAAATCCATCATAATCATTGTATTTTTCTGTAATCTTTTTCACCATAGTATCCCAATGGTGTTCTTTGGTATTGGTGCTATCTATGTTGTCGATGAATTCAACATTCATCTCCACAATTTCTTTTAATTTTGGCTCTAAGTTGAGAATTTCATTTATGCCGCCTGACATGTCTAAAGAACCTGTTTTTGGATCTTTTGCCATCACAATTGTGCCGCCACAGAAAAGAATGCAGATTTTTGGTTTTTTTGTTGTAGTTTCCATTTTCTTCATGAAAAATCTTGTGATTAATTACTATTTAAATTTTCTTGATATTTTCGTTTTATTTGTAATGGGTAATTTCATCCGCATATATATTTCCAACCATTTCTCTTTTAATGGCTGCATTGTCCTTTGTGTATCCCATTACTTTCATCAGCTTTACCGTTGTAGCTGTCGGAGACATATCTCCAATCGGAACTCCGCCTGCTTCTAAAACAGCTTGTCCTACTGCATAGTCGCTTCCACCTGCAGAAATTCCGCTTCCTGCGCATTGCGATGAAACATATACTGGATATCCTTCACTTGCTTTTGCTCTAATAAGCGGGATAAACCATCGTGGCATATTTCCTGGTCCAAAAGATCTCATGACTAATGCTTTGCATTCTGATTCATCAATTGCAGCGTCAACAACTCTTGGACTTAAACCTGGAGTAATCACCACTTCAAGAACACTAGTTTCAAATTCAGGTGCATAAATTAAATCACTTGGAATATAAGTTCCTCTGACTACTGCTCGTTGATCTAACACAACACCATGGCTGCCTAAATGGCCAATGCTTCCATAAATGGGAGAGCCAAATGAAGTTAATATTCTGGAATCATCTACTTTTTCAAGTCTTGTTCCTTTGTATATTTCTCCCGTTATAAGAGCGCAAGATTCAGCTATTTTCGATGTTGCAACAGCTAATGATCCTGTTAAATTCATCAGAACATCTGAACCATCAGCTTGCAAAATCATTTGCGCAGCAGTATGCACCACAGGTATGGCTAAATTTCTTAATGAAAATGCTGTAGCTGCTGAGGTATATTGTAATGTATCGGTTCCATGCAAGACTACTACACCATCAAACTCTTCATAATGCTTATGAACTAAACCTGCTAATGTCTTCCATACTTTTACATTAATCTCTGTGCTATCAACATGTGAAACATGGTATCCTAAAAGATTATATCTATTTTTGATTCCTGCAACAAAATCTGCTGCAGCGCATAATTGTTCAAGGCTTAAATCAGGAACTAATTCTTCTTTTTGAGTTTTTTGATTTACTTTTTTCTTCATTCCCAATGTTCCGCCAGTATATAACAATAATACTCGCGGCTTTTTTGGTTTTCCTGTCCAGTCTAAAGTAATTTTTGGCTCTGGAATTTCTTCTTCAATAAATCTTCGGTAAATTTCATCACATTCAATAAGATAAGCTTTATCTGGTTTCTTTGACATGTTGCTTTCCTCTTATCTCTCTTCAAATTTTCCCGTTGCTTTGTTTTTTCTGTCATTATCTTTCATATACAAACTATCAATCATCATAATGTTTCTGATAATGATGTCAACTTCTGATCTTCCTTTCTTTAAGACTTCAGCGATATGAGTGTCTTTAAAGTGAAGCTCTCCTGTTAATTCGTTGTATTCCTTGTCGAAGGTTCCGCCAGTGACGAGGATTTTGATCGTATTGTTGGTCATTTGTATGCTCCAACCTTTTTAGCCTGTTGCATTTCTGAATTGATCATGATCGTATTTTCTGCCTTGGACATCAAGTAATCTTCCATTGTCAACCCGATATACACCATGGCGAGCTGTAAGAGAAGATGCAATTGCATAGCCTACTTGAATTATTCCTTCTCCATGATGACCAGCAACATCAGGTGTTTTTGAGCCAACAAGAACAATTGTTTTTGGCAACGTAAGTGGATTATCAGCTCTAAGTTTTCGTTCTAAGTAAATCTGTGTTTGTTTTAGGGTGTTTAATCCATGTGTTATAACAACAGACTCTTGAGGACTTTTTGCTATTGCTTTGTACATTGCATCTCTGTCTGCATCAGTTATGTCGTCAGAATTTTTCATGCAAATGGGAACATACTCTACTTTTCCTTCTATTCCTAAATGCTTGACTATTTCTGGAATTTGTGTTTCTCTATTCAGAATCTCTATACACCAGCCAGGTCTTTCTGCTGATGGCCATTTCATATATGCATCAATAGATCCGCCGGTGGTTACAATTAATAGGTCAATAGTTTCTTTAGTCATCTGTATCCCCCATAATCTTATTTACTACTGTGGATAAGGGAAGTGTATTGGTATAAGAATATTGTTCGTTGTGTTTACAACGAATATGAGATAAACTAAGCACCAAGAACAAGTCATTTAATTTATTTATGGGCGCATTTGCTGATTAATAATTGTGAGCATAGGTAAGAAAATAATTCACCATTACTATAAATCTGCTGGATCCATGATTATTAATCCATTGTTTTTCACTGTTTTCTTATCAGAAACAAATAACACTCTTTTTTTTGCGTCTATTTCTTTTAATTTATTATTAATCTCATTAATATTTAATTTAGTACTATCTTTCCACTTAACTTCCAATGCTATTTCCGGTGTTTTAAATTTTAGCAAACAGCCATCAATTTCGAAATCTGCGGATTCCACTATTGTTTCCCTTAACCCTTCTTTTTCAGCAAGCTCTTCCCTGACGGTATCTTCCACTATTCTTGGCATCAATTCATCTATAATGGCGAGCAGTTCCTTTTCATTCATTTTCCTCTCAGAAATATTGTATTTTTCATCACTGTAATAATAAATTCTTGCCAGCGGTGACGTCAGTTTATATACGAATCTCTTCTTGGTAAATAATTCTATTCTTTTTATAATCCCAAATTGCATCAAATTATTAAGATATTGCTGTATTATACTAGGATCATCTTTCATCAATAATCTTTTTGAAAATAAATAGCTTGATAATTCCCCTGAATTTATCTTTCCTATTGCTATTCCCCTAAGAATGCCTTCATAAACTGCTGAAATTTCCCGCTGTTCTTCAATAAAAATCTCTCCCATTAAGGCAGGAATTGTTCTTAAAGAACTCTCGATGATTATTGCTGCTGTTTCCCTCGCTTTTTTTCTCTCATCAAAATAATCTATTGCAATCGGTTCGCGGAGAAGTATTGCAATTTCAAACAGCTCTTTTTTTGGAAGATTATATTTTCCCAATGCTTTTAATATGTCCTGCAAACTAATCAGGCCAATAACTACTTCTGCGAATAATCCAAGCAATGCTGACTTTTCAGAAAGAAGCTTTTTCGAAAGATAAAGCGTAGATGAAATTAGAATTAATTTTCCTTTTTTTTCAGTATAATGCAAAAAATCAAAAAAATCAGTACCTAACCGGTGAAATTCATCAACGGCAACTATTTTGTTATTTGCAAGGCTGCGTTTTACTATCTCAATAAATGTTTCATAAGAAATGGATTCATTGTTTTTAGTCAAAATATTTTTATTGCTTTTTATAAAAAAATATTCATCTGGCTTGAGAAATGTAGAGATGAGATATGTTTTCCCTGTTTTTCTCCTCCCATAAATTAACAGCCATTTCTTTATTTGTGTTATCTTTTTAAGCTCTTGGGGTCTTTCTATAATCAGCATAAGTATAATGAGGGTTATACTTATATATAAATATTGCGATTTAACCTATGATAATTTGATTCGTTGCTATTACAACGAAACTATTAAATAGTACCTTTCTATTCTCAGTATATGCATGAAGATGTATTGATGGAATTGGGATTGAGTCTCAATGAGGCTCGTATCTATGAAGTGCTTATTGATTTAGGTGAAGCTTCGGTTAATACACTGTCAATTAAAACGAAAATTAATCGGAGCAATGTGTATGATGCTATGGAAAGACTCTGCGCTAAAGGATTGGCAACTGAGTTATTTGTCAAAGGGCAGAAGTATTACAAAGGGATTCATCCACGTCGTTTGCTGGAATTGTTGAAAGAAAAAGAAGAGAAAGTGCAGCATTTTCTTCCACATTTTATCAAAAAGTTTGAACAGAACAAGCAGCAAGAAGAGGCTTATTTCTATCGGGGTGTTGAAGCGTATAAGAATTATATGTTTGATATTTTGAAGGAGAAAAAGCCTTATTATTGCATTGGCGGAAAGGGCATGTGGTTTGATCCTCGGCTGAAATATTTTAGAATGAAATTTGATCGTGAACGGCAGAAATCAAATATCACCTTTAGCCATATATTTGATGAAGATATGAAAAAGAATATTAAGGATCCCTTGCAATTCAAAAAGAATGTCTATAAATTCCTGCCAAAGAAATATTGCAGCAAAATGACGATGGAATTCTTTGGCGATTATACTATTATTTATTCTGGTGAAGAGTTTGGAAAACTAAAAGAAGAGCCGACAGTGTTTGTTATTAAAAGCAAGGATATCAGCGAAGGGTTTAAGAAATTGTATCAGTTTATGTGGGATACGTTGTGATATTACATATTTCTTAATTTTTTCAAAAATTTCTTAAAATCTGTTTCAATCAACTCTTCATTGTCATACCTTTTCCAGGCTTCTTCTGTTCTCTTTGCGAAAATGAGATCTTTTTTTTAATGTAGTTTTATGTTTTTTTAGAGTTTTCATTTTAAGTATTTCCAATTATCTTTTCTATTTCATCAATCTTTTCAGGATTCAAACTTATTTGCAATCCGTAATTTGTTGGTTTTGCAAGTATTAAACCTTCTTTAATTAAGAATTCTGTTGTTTGTTTTGCTTGTCCAGTTAAGTGTTTAGGAATTCCAGACATAACATGCTCAAAAGCAGTATGTTTACCTCCTATTATTCTTCTACGATAAAGTTTTCTTAAAATTGTTGATTTTAAGTCCATATTGCTTTTTACATCATGTTCTCTATTTATTCTTTTGTATCTTTATATTAATTTAAAACTACAAAAACTTTATATATAAGCTTCCATTATAATATAATACGATGGAAGAAAAAACATCTTTTAGGCTTATTTTTGGAGATTCACCTACTGCTAAAGTTATTGATTTTCTTATTGATAATCAAGAATTTGACTATAGTTTGACTGATATTGCAAAAGGAGCTGAAATAGCGTGGAGTACTTTGCATGATTTTTGGTCAGAACTTGTTAAGTTAGGCATTGTTAAGCACACAAGAAAAATTGGTCGTGCAGAATTGTACATGCTCAATAAAGATAATGTTCTTGTTAAAAAATTATTAGAAATAGACTTTATTCTTTCGAAAAAGGTGCTTCATTCAGCTCAAGAAATTTCTGTTCAAACTCAATTATAATCTCTGCGCATCAAATACTTCTACTCTTTTCAGTTTTGTTTCAGCATAAAACACTACCTGCATTGGTGTATCTAATCCATACACATTTCTTCCTGCCATTGCTCCGCTTCTAATGCCGCACTCGTGTTTAATATCTCTCAGATAAATAATTGTTCCTGCGCCGTTTGCTGTAAGAGCTTGGTTTAGTTTTGCAGAGATTCCTGAACACATGGGCGCGTTTGCCGGTGAATATAGTTTTCTTTTAAATTGAATTCCATCATCAAATGTTTCAACGCTGCAAACGCCGTTTTCGTCTTCAACCATTGGTGTTTGAAATTTTGATTGTCCTTTTTGATGAGTTTCTAAATCCTGTCGACATTGATAAGCTAAAATACCTTCAAATTGCGTTGCTATTTCGTCTTTGGTTATACCATAACCATCGAGCAATCGCATGTATGCTCTGTCTATCAAAAAGTGTCTTCCAGTACGTTTAGCATCTTTTCTTAATCCCCTTATTGCTTTTCTTGCTTCGCTTGCGCCGAGTTGTTCTGCTAAATACATTTCGTTAACCAAAATATTTAATTTTACGTCTTTGTGGCCTTGCAATTTAAGGTATTTTACTAAGATTGCTCCTTCTTCCAAGGTTAATTGATCTGCGGATGTCGGGAAGAAATTTGGTGCATCGATATGTCCGCAGTCTACGACGATTGATCCGCAATCTTTTGGCAAGGCATCAGCAAGTTCTTTTAATTCAGGTCTGATCATTAATTCTACAAATGGAGGTTTATCATGATAATCATTTCCAGAAAATACTCTTTGCGCTTCTGCTTTTATCCTGTTATATCTTGCTTCAGGCGTTTGTGTTTTTGCTTTTGCATTGGCAATGATAGTTTGCAATCCTCTGAACACTCCCCAATATTTGTCTGCTTTTGCAGGCAGCTCAACTATTCCTTCGGCTGAAAGTTGTTTTATTCTTGCTTGGTATTCATAAGAACTCCATGGTTCTTGCAAGAGGAAAATAGGGAATCCTTTTTGTTGTGCTCGTATTAATGCATCTAATGTAATATTTTCACTAGGCTTTAATTGATATTTGTCTTTTCCTGTTCCGGATAATTCAAATTGCAATTCTTCAACATTTAAAAGTGACCTATTTCCGTTTTGTTCATAGTATTTTAATTCTAAATCTGCTCTTTTAATTGGAGGAACAAGTTTGTATTCAACCGGTTTAACTAATTGATCTTCTGTTTTTACTGTTTCTAAATGTTTACTCCTGTATCTTAGAATTCCTTTTTGATCAAAATAAGCATAAACAGGATCAACTAATCGTGTATTGAAAGGGAGAAAACCTTCTGTTTGAATAAGTACTCCGTCATATCCCTTATTAACATAATATTCTAATTGCTCTCTGTTGCCTGAACTGCCGGGTGTAAATACAATCATGCCTAGATTTACTTCTCTGTTTTGAACAATGCCGGTGTTAGTTGTCATTTTAGTCTCTCGGGGAAAATCTTTCCATTTCACTTTGATAAGGAACAAATATAATCTTTCCTTCTTTTTCTTTTTCAGGCATTTCTGAAAACATTTCTTCTTCCATTTTCAGTCTTTTTTTATCTCCAGGTGTTGGTTTTATTAAGCCCAATTGCAATAATACTCTTTTTATCTGCCATCTATTATTTGCCATAAAATCAAGATATTGAGCATTTGGTTGTATGTTTTCATCAATCATACTTTCTATTCCTGTTCTTAATGTTCTCATATAATTCTGCCTAAATCTGTGATCTGTTTTTATTCTTATGTTATCCAAACCAGAAATAAGGTCTAAACCTAAATCAGGCAAGAAATGTTCGGTAATAAATGTATCAGTAATACATGTTAATCCTGGAAAAAATCTTTTGAATGATTCATGATCATCTATTCTAATTCCTGCTTCGTATAATGTATGCGCTAAATGGGTTGCGAAAACTCTTCCATTACCGTCAGCTATTGGATGAACTATTCTTGTTCCAACTAGTTGTAAAAACGCTTCTGCAAATAATAATTGGTCTAAATCATGAGCTTCTTCTTTTAATCTATCATACGTTGCGCACATTTTAGCATAGACTTTATCAAGTCCAGTTGATAGTCCGCAATAAACAGCAGGATTGTTTATTGTAGTGAATCTTCGTTTTTCAAATGTTTCACGAGCATTTTCTCCATAGACGCAGCTATGACTCCAATATACTGGTTCACTTGTTGAGCCATTAATACTTCTTGTTCCAAAACTTCTTAATTTTCCTCTAAAATCTTCTTCATATTTTACTCGAGTATTGTCTTTACAAATATTAGTTATAGCTTCGCTTACTGCTAATAAACTTGCTTCATTATTCCACCAATCATTACCATATACTTGTTCAATTGCATCTTGTATCTCTTCGCCATCAGGCCTGTCAGTAACTACCAATTCGTATAATTGTTCAGCTCTAATAGGAGCTGGTGGCATTCCTACATCTAAATGCCCTGTAAGAACTTTATGTATATATAATAATCTCTGCTCAGTATTTGGTGCATGTTCTACACCTTTATCTCTATCAGCAAGATAATTTTGCCAGCCTTCTAATTTTTCTTTATCTCCAGAAGGAACTAATTCATAGGTAGAATGTTCGGTCATTTTTCTGCCTCTTTGAGAAATTGTTCTACTGCGCATTCTATGAAATGGGATTTACTCCTATATTTAGCTCCAAGAAGTCTTTTCTGAATATTGTGATGAGTTACTTCATCTAAGGTAATGCATATTTGGCGTTTCATAGTATTGTCTTTTATCTAATCTACTAAAAATATTAGAATATATCCATTACTTATAAATTTGTTTATTTTAACTATTATGTAGTGATAACTATCTCTTGAATAGATCTATCTCCTTGATAGCTAACGCTTTCAAATCACTAGTGATGAATAAGCTTGACTTTTCATAAAGTGCCTCTATGCTTTTTTTTGCTTCATTTTTATCAATCATGTTATTTTTTAATCTTCTCAAGATTATTGCGATAGTGCCATGGCATTGAAATCCTAAGCTATTGCCAACATGTCTTGCTTCTAAATCATCGGTGAAAAAAAACTTTACTTTTTCCTGCTTACAAAGCGCAAGTCCTGTTGCTTCTCCTAAATCTAAATCCCACCCTTCAATAAGATATTTTGCAAAATCTTTGTGGTTTGTCGTCAGATTTTTCTCAGCAACATTTTTTAATTTATTTATTTCTTCTTCTATTCTTTTACATTCCTCTTTAATTTCAGATGTAATAAAAATTTCTTCAAATAAATCAGTAAAATTCAATCTACTAATCTCATGTAAATGAATGTATGGCCCAGCATCAAGAATTGCTTGTTTAATCTTCTCCATATAAGCCCCATTTAATATCTTCCTTGATGGCTGATTCTAATCGCTGTGCCTTCATCTTTTTTACTATTTCTCTAATCGCATCTCTAATTAATTCAGAACGATTTGCATACCATCCTTCATCAATAATTTCATCCATTTCTTGTAATAATCGAGGCGTTATTTTTGTAGGTATAGCTTCCATGTTCTCACCAATAGTTATACTATGGTAATACTATTTAAAGTTTTTCCTATTATTCCTCATCTAAATAATAACTTTTATATACTAGTAATTACTTGTAATTATAGGTTAACCAATGGAACTTCAAATAAGTATTCATGCTCAAGAAAAAATGGAGATTGGGGGAATAACTGAAGAACAAATTAAACTGGCTATCAAACAAGGTTCAGTTTCACGGCAAACAGATGGGTTTTTAGTATCATACACTTATTTTAGTGTTGCTTATAAAAAAAAAGCTGATATATATCGTATTAAAACAGTATTTTTGAATAAATAAGGTGCTGATTATGGATAATAAAAAAAATGATGAGAAAAATAAATGCTGGGAATGCGATAATAAGATGGTTGAAAAACAAGTAGATTATATCCTCTACGGTGTTGCTATTGGAACATTTCCAGCTCTTGTTTGCGATCATTGCAATGAAACTTATTTTAGTGAAGAAACATCGAGAAAAATAACTGAAATAACTAAACAAAAGGGTTTATGGGGATTGCAGGCAAGAACAAAAGTAGGTCAAGCTGGCAATACCCTTGATATTCGATTGCCTAAGAAAATTATTGAATTTACTCATCTTTCTAAAGGGGCAGAAGTAACTATCACTCCAGAAAATAAAAATAAAATAGTAATTACTCTCTAAACTTTTATAAAGTAAGTAATATTAAAGCTGTTTATGTGGTGGCTTTATACTGTATTAGGGATAATAGCAGGAATTGTCTTATTATTACTCTTCTATTATTATCTCTGGTTTCTACGTAATCCAGTAAGAGAGATTCCTGCAGATCCGAAGGTTATTGTTAGTCCCACTGATGGAAAGATTATCAACATATTTGAATTTCATAATGAAAAGGTTAAGCTCAAAAAAGGTGTTGGCACCATAAAGACTTCCACTAAAGAAGTAGGCAAAGAAGGTTATATCATTCAGATCATGATGACACCTTTGGATGTTCATTATCAGCGATCACCTATTGAAGGAATTGTAAAAAATATCTCCTATCAAAAAGGCAAGTTTATGAATGCTGTTTCTACCCAAAGCCTTGATGTTTTGGAAAATGAAAAAAATGAAGTTCTTATTACTAACACAAAACAAAAAATAACCGTGAAAATGATTCAAGTGGCAGGATTTTTGGCAAGACGAATTCATTGTTTTGTTAAAAAAGACGAAAAAGTTCTTAAAGGCGAGCAGATTGGTGTCATTAAATTAGGCAGCCAAGTTATACTTATTGTGTCAAACATAAAGCTTGCTATAAAACTTGGAGATTATGTTTATGGTGGTTCAACTATTATAGGGAGATTTTAAATGAATATTATCAAAACCTTAAAACTTGCGGATTATGTTACTTTAGGTAATCTTATTTCAGGAAGTTTAAGTATTCTTTTCACGTTGAGCCATTATTTTACTTTAGCAGCATTGTTGCTTATAGCTTCAGCTTTATTTGATTTTCTAGATGGAAGAATTGCACGTCTTACTAAAACAGAGAATCTGTTAGGCAAATACTTAGATTCGCTATCTGATCTTGTTTCATTTGGTCTGGCGCCTGCAGTGTTAGGGTATGGCTTAGGATTGCAAACATGGTATGCGGTAGTGGTCCTTGTGGTGTTTGTGTCCTGCGGAGCATTGCGATTAGCAAGATTTATGATAACAGAATCAAAAGATTTTGAAGGTTTGCCTATTACGCATACTTTTTTATATGGTGTTTTGTATTTTTTAGTTCCTTTCAATAATTATATGGTTTTAGTTTACTTGTTTTCATCACTCTTAATGATAGCGACATTTAGATTTAAAAAACTATAAGGTGCAGTTATGGTTCAAGATATTTTTACCAATCAAATTATATGGGGGTTGTTGATTAGTTTTTCTCTCAGCCAATTTATTAAAATGATGTTGCAAAAAGATTTTTCTCTTGCAGCTTTTTTTAAGCCAGGGGGAATGCCAAGTTCGCATACAGCGCCAGCAGTTTCACTATGCTTATCTATATATCTCACTGAAGGTGTAACGACAGCGTTTGCCATTGCTCTTGCGTTTGCCGTCGTTATTATCCGTGATTCATTAGGAATTAGGTATGAAATTGGTGAACAGGGAAAACAGATAAATAAGCTCACTAAAGCAGTTTTGAAGAGAGATACTGTTAGGTTTAATGAAATTCAAGGTCATAAGCCACTGCAGATTTTTGCAGGCGCGCTTGTAGGTATTATCGTTTCAATTGTTTTGTACTTTATTTGGTAAATTCATGGATGAATGACAATGCAAGAAAAAATTATTAAAAGTTTTGATAGCACTAACATTTATTATAAATTAAAACAAGGAAAAACCGGGAAACCAGTATTATTATTTATCCATGGATTAAGCGGCAATCATACTGTTTGGAAAAGATCTTTAACTTATTTCAGCAAAAAGAATTATACTGTTCTTGCTGTTGATTTACATGGCCATGGTTATTCGTACAAATGCAGAAAGGCTCATCGTTATTCAATAAAGCATTTTGCTCGTGATCTTAAAGCGATTATTGACCACGAACACCTCAAGAATGTAGTACTTGTTGGGATTTCTTTAGGGGGCATGGTTATTTTAACGTATGAACAAATGTTTGGAAAAGGCACAGAAAAATTAGTGCTGATGGGAACTACTCCGCGCAATCCTTTGCGGTACAGTCCCTTTCCCTTTCTTCATTTCTTAACACCACTCTATGTTTTTTTTGCGTATATTGTTGCATATATCTCCAGTAAAATTCCTTCCAGAAAATGGCCTTATTTAGATTACTCTTTTTTCAAACATCACAATGCACTTACTATTGTGTATTATGATCTTAAAGTCAGCCCTCTTTATTCTTATTTTTGGAGCGTTATGAGTATGTTTTTTTATGATATGAAGGAGCATCTGCATAAGATTAAAAAACCAACTTTATTGCTTGTTGGCGGAAAGGATTTTGTTGTCACTAAAAAAGCAAGTTATGAATTAGCAACCTATTTACTTCACAGCAAAGTTCATGTTATACCGGAAGCTGATCATCTAATACCTTTACGCTATCCCGATGAAATGAATAAGATTATTGAAGTTTTTGTCAATGATAAAAAAAGGAAATTTCCTATTACTAAGGAATCATGTGAGTTTGATCAGCAAAGACATTGTTCACGGTAAAGTTTTTCTAGCTTTTCTAAGGTTTTATCAATGCTATGTTCTTTTGCGATTTTAATTGAATTTTTACCGAGTTCTTGAAGATTATCTTTTTGCAAGCATTTTATTATTGTCTCTGCACAGGCTTCAACATTATGTGGTTCAAATACATAACCATTATTTTTAATAAGTTCAGGAATGGCATATTTTTCTGCTCCAATAATAGGCAACCCGACAGACATTGCTTCAAGGATTGCAATGCCCTGTGTTTCCATAATTGAAGCAGTAACAAAAATATCGTAGTGCATAAGTTCATCATTCAGTTTATCGTTATCCATCCAGCTTTTAAAGAAAATATGTTTTCTCAAGTTTAATTCTTTAGTCATTTTTTCTAATCTTTTTATATCAGGTCCATCACCAATAATCGTCAATGTGATATTTGGGATTTTCTTTTTTATTAAAGCTACTGCTTTAATAAGAACATCAATATTTTTCTCATATGAAACTCTTCCTACATAGACAAGTTTGTTCTTGTTCGTGTACTCTTTTTTTGTTTTAAACCTTACTATTCCATTAGAAATAACGGTTATTGGTTTTATGATTCCTTTTTCTACAATAACTTTTTTAATGGTTTCTGTTGGTGTGATGATTATATCTGCTTTATTGTAGAGTTTTATGAGCAATTTCCATATCAATGATTCAAAAAATCGTTTGCTGAGTAAAACATACTGCAATTGTTCTGTAACTAAGGTATGAAAAGTTGCTATTTTTTTAATAGGTAATTTTTTAAAAAACATATAACTTCCAAGAGCTCCTGGAGTGTGGATATGTATAACTTCAGCGTTAAATTTATTCATCATTTTTTTTATTTTTCTTGGTTGTGGAATAACTATTCTCACTTCAGGGTAAGACGGCAAGCTCCATGAAGGCAACCTCATAACGGTTATATTTTCATGGAGCTTCATTTTTTTTGTTAATGAATTGTTATGGTGAGGGTATGAAGGGCAGATGATGAGGATATGATGTTTTTCAGCAAGCTCATTGTATTGCCGGTAGAGGGCTATAGTTGCACCATTTATTTCAGGGAGAAATGTGTCAGTAACAACAACGATGTTCATATTCCTACTTTTTTTAATAATGTTAATATATTTTGTGGTATGTAATAAGTCGTCTGGGGTTTTAGCGCCTACTTTTGTGAAGCTCTTCTTAAATACATTTTGGGGATTTTTCGGAGTTCCAGAGAGAAAAATCCAATTGAAACACACTTCAAAAGCTGAACTGGCGCTAAAACCATACAAGACTTATTACATACTTTTTGTGGAAATCTTTATAAAGTATTATTCCTTAAGTAAATTTATGCTTCAACTTGTACTTCAGTCATTGTTTATTTTTTTTCCAGCTGCTGTAGCTAATATGGTTCCAGTATTTGTTAAAGATATTCGATTCTTGCGAAAACCTATTGATTTTGGCTTAACTATTAAGGGGAAACCAATTTTTGGCGAAAACAAAACTTGGCGCGGAATATTTTTTGGTATTTTGGGTGCAATTGCAGCTATTTATATTGAATATTATCTTGTTTCTCCAGAGAGCTTAGGCATTACTGTTAATTTCAATCAGGATCACTTAGCTCTTGTTGGAGCACTGCTAGGAGCTGGTGCTTTAGGAGGAGATCTTATTAAGAGTTTTTTTAAACGAAGACAGAATATTCCCCCTGGAAAATCATGGTGGGTATTTGATCAAATTGATTGGATTTTGGGTGCAAGCATTGTGTTTTCTGTAATGGTACAAAGCATAGATTATGTGTTTATAGGATTTTCCATAGTTTTTTTTGGAATATTGCATCTTATAACCAATTATATTGGTTATAGTCTGAAAATAAAAGAAAACATGTTTTAATTAAAAATTATTTATTTCACTTTTTTATCTATTTCGTCAATATCTTCTTTTAAGCTTTGAAGTTTTTTATGAATATTCTCCATGCTTTTATCATGCTCTTTCTTTGGAACAAGTGCAAGAATTATTTTATCAACATTTGAACGGAGTTTTTTTACTTCAGTATCTGAGAATTGAACTGTATTCAGCATTTCTTTCACTGCATCAATCTTTTCATGCACTTTGTTATGTTCTTCAATATTTACAAAGCCCCTACTTATTTTTAACAGCTCTTCTTGATCTATTGTTTTTTCCATCTTTTCTTGAACTTTTGTTACTTTTTCATGCACACTATCAAGTTCTTTTCTTAGATTATTAACTTTATCATGAATATCATTAGCTGTTTTTTCCATTTGTCGTTTGAACAATTCATCTTTTTCTTTTGTTGTTGTTTCTTCAGGTTTTTCATAGAATTCTTTCTTCAATGTTTCTATATTATCAAGAATTTTATTAAATTCGTCAATTTCAATGAAGTTTTCACTTGCCTTTGCTAACTCTTCTTTATGAACAAGAACTTCTGCTCTTTTTGAAAGTGTTGTTACTTTATCATGCACGTCATCAAGTTCTTTCTGCATACCATTCACTTTATCGTGAAAATCACTGGTGGCTTTATCAACCTGTTTTTTTACATTATTTATTTCTTTTTCTCTATCCTGCATTAAGCTTTCTTTAAGGCTTTCTAATTGTTTTTCCACTGTTTCTTTGGTTAAAAATGCAGCCTTTACTTCATCGAGTTCGATTGTATTGCTCTCCACTTCTTTGAATTTATCTGCAGCTTTAATAAAATTCTTCTTCACTTTAATGGCATATTCTTCTAATTCATTTTCTAATGATGCAATATCATTTTTTGTAGCGCTCTCATTTTTTACTTTGTTAGTGATCTCTTTGAAATTTTCCTTTAATTCTTTTTTCAAGTTTTTTAATTGTTCTTTTAATTTTTTTAATTCATTATCTACGATCGTATGAACTTTATTTATTTCAGTTTTCACTTCATCATATCTTGTTGAGTCTACCTTTTTATCTAAACGAGAAATATCCTGTTTTACTGCTTTAAATGCATTTTTCAACTGCGCATCAAGAAGCACAATAGTTTGTTGCGATTTCATAACTCTTTAAACACCCCAACTCATTCTATTTTTTCTATGATTGTGGGGTAGTAATTTACTTTAAATACTTTATTATTCATTAAATAATTTCTATCGAGAATTAGTCACTGAGTGGTTTCAAACCTGGCAATATTTTTCCTGAAAATAATGCTAATGAAGCTCCGCCGCCTGTTGCTACAAAGGTCATCTTATCTTCAAGTTTCAGATCATGAATTATATCTCCTGTGTCTCCGCCTCCAATAATTTTTGTTGCCTTTAGTTGTGCAAGATAATTTGCTAGGTCTTCAGTTCCTTGCCTGAATTTTTTAATTTCATATATTCCCAATGGTCCGTTCCATAAAATTGTTTTTGCCTGTTTTATATACTGTTTGTAATGAGAAATAGTTACATGGCCAATATCAACTCCAATCATCGAACTTGGCATTTTATTATAGTGTACTTCCATAGTTTTAGCATATTTGTCAATCTTAGTTGCAGCTATAATATCAACTGGGAGCACTAATTTACCTTTTGCTTTTTTCATTATTTTTGTTGCTTCCTCAATTTCATCATATTCAACTAATGATTTTCCTGTGTTGATTTCTTTTGCAGCATAAAAGGTAAATATCATTGCTCCTCCCAGTAATATCTTTGATACTTTTGGCAAGAGATGTTCGATCAACGGTATTTTTGTTTTAAGTTTGGCGCCGCCAAGAATGAGAACAAATGGTTTCTGTGCTTTTTTCAATATTTTTTGAATAGTTTCTACTTCATGCTTTAGGCTAAATCCTGGATACGCAGGAAGGAATTTAGGAAGGCTTGTTATTGAAGCATGGCTGCGGTGGCAATCAGAAAATGCTTCATTAATATAGAGTTGCCCATAATGGCCAAGCAATTTTGCTAATCTATCCCTTTTTACTTCATCGTTGTCTTCCTCTTCAGGTAAAAAGCGGATGTTTTCAAGCATCAGTATTTCTTTTTGCTGCAATTTTCTTATCTCGGTTTCAGCGCCTACAATATAATTAAGTTTTTTCACTTTTGTTTTTGTCAACTCTTCAAGCCTTTTAGCTATAGGATCAAGGCGCAATGCTTCAACTACTTTTCCTTCAGGGCGATGAAGATGGGTTAAAATTATTATTTTACAATTGTTTTCAAGAAGAAAATTAATTGTCGGGAGCGCATCTTTAATTCGGCTATCATCCAGGATTTTTTTATGTTCTAAAGGCACATCAAATCCTGTTCTTAGAATAACTGTTTTATTTTTTACAACTTCAGGTGTTAATTGTTTGAGTTTCATGCTGCTTTTTTTGCTAAATCAATTATTCTATTTGAATATCCCCATTCATTATCATACCATGCAACTACTTTGACTAAATCACCATCTACTTCAGTGAGCAAAGAATCAAAAACACACGAATGAGGATTGTGGACAATATCAGATGAAACCAAGGGTTCTTCTGCATACTGTAAAATACCTTTTAATCTCTTCGCTTCTTTTTTGAACAATGCATTTATTTGGTTGACTGTTTTTTTCTTTTTAACTTCACAGGTAAAATAGGTTAACGAACCGTCTGGAACAGGAACTCTTATTGCTGAAGCATGAAGTTTTCCTTTCATTTCAGGCAATACTTCAGCAACTGCTTTAGCTGAGCCAGTGCTTGTCGGCACCATATTCAAAGCTGCTGCTCTTCCTCTTCGATAGTCATCATGGGTTCCATCATGGATGCGCTGGTCAGAGGTATAAGCATGAACCGTTACCATATAACCATGTTTAATTCCTAAATGTTTATTCAGCAGCATAACCATCGGCGCAAAACAATTTGTTGTGCAGGATGCATTGCTAATTATATTTTCTTTTTTATTGATAAGATGATCATTGACTCCTATTACATAGGTTTTGATATCAGAAGATTTTGGCGGGGCGCTTAAAATTACTTTTTTTGCTCCTGCTTTAATATGTTTTTCAACAGTTTCTTTGGTCAGGAATTTGCCGGTGCATTCAATCACTGAATCAATCTTTAGTTTACTCCATGGTAATTTTTCAGGATCGTTTTCATTTATTACTTTTATTTTCTTTTTTCCTACTTGTATGAAATCTTTCCCGTAATCTACCGGCAATTCGAATTTACCGTGAATTGAATCATATTTTAATAATAACGCGAGATCTTTAGTTTCTGCTCCAGGATTGTTGATCGCAACAAGATCGAGTTTTTTATCTGAAAGAGCAATTCTTGCAACCAACCTGCCAATCCTGCCAAATCCATTAATAGCTATTCTCATAGGTTTATGAATAAGATACACCTCTTTAGATTGCTTTTGTGTTTAGAAATATATAAAGGTTATGTTTATAAATTTCAATAGTTTTCTTCATCTATGATTAAACTGATTATTTTTGATTGTTCCTGCGCTGTATAACAGCGTGCTTATATTTGAAAAAGATCTTTCTGTACGAACATTTGTGAAAGATGTCAATCATCATGCTGGAAAGAAGAAGAGGATATTGGTTGAACTAAGAGCAACAGAGGAAGAGTTAGAAATTCTGCGGGAGACAACTTCAGTTACTGAACTTGTTTCTCGATTGGGAGCAGGATTGGTAGCAGAGATAACGAAAGCGATAGCAGAACTAGAGGGAGTAGAGTTAAGGAAACAATATACTATTAATGGCCAGGATTATCCAATTGCAGCAATTGTTGGAAGACAAGGAGGGCTGAGTGCTACTAATAGAAGTATTTTAGGGTCTGCTGGTAATCTATTAACTGAACAAGTTCCAGAAGAAACTATACAAAAAGCAGGCTATCCTATGGATGAAGTATATAGAGATTGGAATGCTCGCGTACGAGACACACAAATATATGGTAAACATCGTCAGCATGTTCTTGTCGTATTAAATGCACCACACTATGTATCACGATTACCAGCATATCACAGAAAAGTTCAATCATTTCAAGAAGAAAGATTACCAGAAATTCTTGGTGATTGTGGAGGAGAAGTTGGAGAATTTCGCAGCAATGCTGGTGTTGTAGGTTATCACTTACTGCTTTCTCAAGAAGGATTGGCAGCACTCAAAGCAGCAGCAGATCCACTTGTTAGACGTGTCTATGATGGTGAAGTACCACAAAGGGTAATTAATAGATGCAAAGATGATGGTTTAAAAATGGGTATGGAAATATTTAACGAAATGGCAAGCGAGGATAGATTATATCAAGTCCCAACTCTTCAAGAACGTGCAAAATTGGTGAAACAAGGGAAAGAGCTATCAGCTGCAATGAGAAGCGGTGGTTGTTTAGTAGATGTTTAGATTTTTTTTCTAAATTTTCTCTTAACAGAAGAGAATTTTCCTTCTGTAGCCCATCTCATCCCATATTCTTTTTCTTTAGCCCATTCTTCATAACCCATTTGCTTAAACTTTCTTACTTCTCTTGCCCTGCTAATTGAACCTCTTCTTGTTGAGAAGGCATCTGAAGCGTATGAAAAACATTTGTTTGGTGAAACTTTTCTTTCTCATTTACAATTAGTATCTGGAAGCAAGCCAGTTCGCATTGAGATCTTTGTTAAACAAAGCAATTTTCTCTCTATAAATATAATCTCGACTAAAGATCGGGATTATAAGACTTGCCTGTCGGCAAGGAACCTCGAAAATTGCCCGATAAATATTTCGAAAATGCTCACGAAATTGGCAGTAACCATAATTTTGCAAAGTTCTCTAAATATTATCTATGCAATACCTTTAACAATTCTTCTCCATATCTCATAATTTTGTTTGGACCAAGACCATAAATATCATACATCTCTTGCGTTGTTAAAGGCATTTTTTGGGCAAGTTCGATAATGGTTTTATTGCTGACTACCATGTATGCAGGAATGCTGTGTTGTTGCGCAATTTCCCAACGCCATTGTTTTAATCGTTCTTCTATTTGACTGGCATTTGTTTTTCTTATCCTGTTCTTAGCAGTATTTATTGAAATTGAAGGCATTTCACTATCTAATTTTAGGTTGGAAACTATTGTTTTATCAAGTTGTACTATCTTGAGCATTTCAGGAGTAATATAATAGGTTGGGTTTTTGCCGGTGTAGGTTAAAAACAAGTTTTGTTTTGCTCTGCTCATGGCAACATAAAATAATCTTCTTTCTTCTTCCTCTTTATCATATTCATCAACTTTGATCATGTCAATGACTGGATGGTCTGATGCTCTGCAGGGAAAATTTGCTGCTGTGCAACCTATAATCAATACCATCTCCGCTTCAAGTCCTTTTATTGCGTGGATTGTGGCAAGTGTTATTTGATGAGGTTCAGTATACACTCTTTTTCTTGTTTCATCAGTGCGGACAACATGAGCAATATCTTGTAATTTTAATAGATCAGAGAGATCTTTTAATTGCCTGTTTGTTCTTGCTAACACAAAAATTTCATTTCTTGGAAGAGTGGTATTTTTTATGTTATTGATTACAAACGAAAATTCAGCGTTTTCATCCTGGCATTTTAACATTTTTATTTCAGGATTTCTAGTATTTCCAGCTTGCGCAGATTCAAGATCTGCTAATCCCATCGGCGCAATAGCTTTATTGATAAGATCAACAATTGCTGGTGATGAACGATAGTTTTTAGTTAAAGTAATTATCTCTGCATTTGGATAAGCATCTTCAAAATTAAGAATAAATTTGATATCAGATCCTCGCCATCCATAAATAGATTGTCGCGGATCGCCAACAGAGAACAGATTAGGTGGATTAAGGTCATTGATCAGTTCAATTTGTGTTGTGTTGATATCTTGATATTCATCAATCATGATGTGATCAAATTTGGGGATTAATTCTTTGTGAAGGGTGAATAGTTTTAATGTGTCAAGCAACTGGTCAGTAAAATCCCGCAATCCGTATTTTTGCATGTAAGTGTCAATATAATTGCAGACGCCATACATCATGGCTGCAGCTTGTTCATGCTTTGCTTCATCTGTTTCAAATTCTTCATGTTTTAACTGCTTGTTTTTTGATTTAAAATAATCTCTCACAAAAAAACAGTCATGCATGAAAATATTTGCCAATTGCTCGCTTGATTTTCCACGTTGTTGGTTGCTAGTAAAATAAATTGCAATTGCTTTGTTTATATCTAAATGCAAATTATTAAGCGCTTGCATGATAATTTTTATTTTATCCCTGTACATAATAACTTCCATTGGTTTGTCATACAAATAATTATTATGTGTTCTTAACATTCGTTCACAAAATGAATTAAATGTTTCTATCTGCACATTGTTGCATTGCGGATTTTGGCTCAGTCTTTTTACCATTTCATCACGCGTTTTTCTCGTAAAAGTAATTGCGAGAATTTTCTGCGGTTGAACAGATTTATATTGTACTAGAAATTCAATTCTTTTTGTTAAAACTGATGTTTTTCCTGTTCCTGCTCCAGCAAGGCAGAGGATATGTTCTTTGTTAGAAATTATTGCTTTTTTTTGTTCGTCGTTATATTTACTTATGAAATCTCCCAGCGCAAGAAATAGTTCACGTTCTTTTTCTGTAATCACTGTTTTTATGTTTTTGAAATTATTTGAAAGCTTCTTTTTGTGCAGAGTAGGGTTTTGCAGTTCTTTTCTTCCTTTTTCAGTTAATCCTATTATTTTCCAGAATTTATTTGCTTGAAGCGATTGTATCTCCAGTAAGTTATTAAGAAGCAGTTTATCAATCATTAAACTAAGCTCATTATCCTCGTAGGCTAATGAGCCGAAGGTTTGTTTTTTGTTTAATTTGTTTCTTATAATGGATTCAGTCTTTGCTTTTCCCTGCAAGAATTCGATTAATAGTTTCTTTCCTACACCAAACGGAATCTCATCTACTGCCCTTAACACTTGGAGATAATCAAACTCTTTATCCTGCATAGAGAATTTCAAAAAGAGGGGTTTTAATAAATGTTACTAAATTGCGAACATTATTTCAAATTGCCATATTAAATATGGCTTCAGTATGTATGGCTGGGATTTTATTACTATAACAATATGCAAAAAATGGTCCATCACTTGTTAAAATTATCCTATTTTTATTTGAACTTAATGCTATTGCTGTATCAGTTATACCGAAATCCATTAGTAACTTTAGATTTTTTTCCTGTAGTATAGCGTTTTTTTGAATGATCTCTTCATCTGTTTTATTCAAAAATATTATTGAACATTTTATTAGTTCTTTAGCGTTTTTTTTTAATCTGATTTTTACTAAGTTTGAAACTTCTGCTAAAATATGTGGTGTTACCAGTTTTTTCCTGAATTGTTGGATATAAGTAATAAGGAGTCCAAATTGATCCTGGTTTATTTCTATTTTACTTAATTTTTCAGGATCATATAGCCCAACTAATATCTGAAGTAAAGGACCTGTATCTAATAGAATTTCTTCTTGTTTTTTAAGTTTGTCCATTTTCTTTTACAACTTCTATAATTTTTCCCATTTTATTAACAATAATATTATATTTTTCTTTTTTAGAAGAGTAGAAGTTTTCCAATAATTCACAATTAATCACAAATTGGTCGTTTTCTTCTTTAGCCTTTATAACATCAAAACCTAACCAATCGATAAGTTTTCTTGAGCCGACTTGTATGTTTGCTCCCTTTAGCTTTACGAAATATTCCTTAACAATTTCAATTGCTTTCTCAGTATCTATTTTTATTTCTTCCATAAAAATATGGATTGTTTACTTATATATAAAAGTATTTATGACGACGTATGAAAGTCGGAAGAATTGCGATTTTCTCGGAAGAATTTTGCTGTTTTAAACAAGTATAATGCAGAACATAAATAATTAATGAATTTGGATTGTTTTACTTATTAACTGCTTCCTTCATATATCGTTCTACCAATATATTCGGTGCCATCCCTTTTTTAGTGCAATAGCGCACAAAATTATCATAGGCTTCTTTTTCTACGATAAATTCTGCCTTTAACTTTGAAATACCTTTTGGTGTTGCTGCCATGATTATTTCCTCCGTAATTTCTTCTCTAATTTAGCAATATCAATAATAGTCTTAACAACAGAATCAGGGTTTAAAGAAATACTGTCAATCCCTTCTTTGACTAAGAATTCTGCAAATTCAGGATAGTTTGAAGGAGCTTGCCCGCAGATCCCAATGTATTTCTTTTTCTTTCTTGCAATCTGAATGACATTCTTAATTAATGTTTTAACGGCATCATTGCGTTCGTCATAGATATGGCTGACTAATTCTGAATCTCGATCTATTCCGAGAGTAAGCTGCGTTAAATCATTGCTGCCAATGGAAAAACCGTCAAATACTTTAAGAAATTCTTCGGCAAGTATGACATTTGAAGGTATTTCACACATTGCATAAATTTCTAGTTTGTTTTTGCCTTGGACTAAATCGTTTTTATGCATCTCGGCAAGCACTTTCTTGCCTTCATCTACAGTTCTGCAAAAAGGAATCATTACTTTGATGTTGCTTAATCCAAATTCCTCTCTTGCTTTTTTAATTGCTTTGCATTCTAAAGCAAAACCCTCTTTATAATTAGGATCATAATAACGCGAAGCTCCACGCCAACCTAGCATCGGATTTTCTTCTTTTGGCTCATAGGCTTTTCCGCCAATTAAATTAGCATATTCATTAGTTTTAAAATCACTCATTCGCACAATGACAGGATAGGGATGAAATGCTGCAGCAATAGTGGCAACACCTTCTGCGAGCCTGTCAACAAAATATTGCGCTTTATTTTTATAACCAGGCGTTAATTGATAAATTAACGCCTTTACTTTTTTATCTTTTAATTGATTGTACTGTAAAAGGGCGTTTGGATGAATTTTAATGGATTCATTAATAATAAATTCCATTCTTGCTAATCCAATCCCTTTATTGGGTAAAAAGCTGTACATAAATGCTTCTTCAGGATTGCCTAAATTCATCATAATATGTGTTTTTGTCTGAGGTATTTTTTTTAAATCAGTTCTTTTGATGCTAAACTTAAGAAGCCCTTTGTACACAATACCTTCTTCTCCCTGCGAACAATCAATCGTAATTGGTTTATTTTGTTTAATTACTCTAGTTGCTTCTTTTGTTCCAACAATGCAAGGAATCCCTAATTCTCGCGCAACAATAGCAGCGTGGCATGTTGCGCCGCCTTTATTTGTAACAATCGCAGAAGCAATCTTCATAATTGGCTGCCAATCTGGATCAGTCATTTCAGTAACTAAAACTTCGCCTTTGTTGAATTTATTAATATCTTTGACGTTGAGAATTACTCTTGCTAATCCTTTTCCAATCTTGCTCCCTATAGCTCTTCCTGAACAAAGAATTCCATTCTTTTCTTCAAGCTTATACTCTTCAAGAACGGTCATGTTTTTATTCGTATGGACGGTTTCAGGTCTTGCCTGCACAATAAATAGTTTATTGGTTATTCCATCTTTTGCCCACTCAATATCCATGGGCTTGTATTTCTTTGCTTTTTTTGAGTAATGCTCTTCAATAATCATTCCCCAATTTGCCAAAGTCATCACTTCTTCATCTTTCAGACAAAATTTTCTTCTTTCTTGTTCAGGTGTCGGGATATTTTTTGTAGTTTTGCCTTTTTCTCTCGTATAAATCATCTTTCTTGCTTTTTCACCTAAACTTCTCGAGATGATTTTCATCGTTGGCTTGAATACATACCACTCATCAGGGTTTACTGCGCCCTGTACAATATTTTCTCCCAGTCCGTAACTTGCTGTTACATAGACTACCTTATTAAAACCAGAATCAGTATCAATGGTGAACATAACTCCAGAAGCAGCTTTATCTGAACGCACCATTTTTTGAATGCCAATGCTTAAACCAATAGAAAAATGGTCAAAACCTTTGTCTATTCTGTAGGAAATTGCTCTGTTCGTAAACAAACTTGCAAAGCATTTTTTGCATGCTTCAAGAAGTTTATCATGAGCTTTAATGTTTAAGAATGTTTCCTGCTGACCTGCAAAGCTTGCATCAGGCAAGTCTTCAGCAGTTGCAGAACTTCGCACTGCAACATCAGTATCTGGACCATATTCTTTGCAAAGCTTATCATATCCTTTAGTGATTGCTTTTTTCAAATCAGCAGGCAGTTCAGCATTGATAATAGTGTCTCTTACTGCTTTGCCTCGTTTTTGCAGTTCAACAAGATTATTTTTGTTATTTTTATTTAACCCTCTTAAAATCCTTTTAATTTCGTTCTTAATCTTTGCTTTTTTTAGGAAATAATGATATCCATATGCAGTAATAGCAAATCCATTAGGAATATTGACTTTCTTTTTGGTCAATTTTCGATACATCTCACCTAATGAAGCGTTTTTACCGCCAACTAAGGGAACGTCTTCTATACCTAACTGTTTAAACCATAGAATAAAACTGGTTTTCTTTGCCATAATGAGTTTTCTGAGAATAGAGATTTATATGTGTTTTGCTTATCTGTGGTTCTGTAGAAAATGTGGAAAATATAATCAAACCTTATACTTCAACCATTAATCTTCGTACTTCAGGAGTGACTTGCCAGAGTTTGCAATTGCTTTTATTCCCAACAGTCATGAGGTGATGCTGTTTTTGGAGCAGTTTCAAACATCGTTTTGCATAGGCGTCTGAAACATCTAATTTCTTTGCTACCTCTTTCTCTGTTCGCGGCTTGTCTTTTAGATAACTTAAAATCTGCTGTTCGAAATCACTGAAATTCTTAGCAAATGCATCGGTTGTTTTCTTGTTTTTATTTATTTTTTGGTTATTTGAAGGTATATGAATATGATATGTTTTTAAGATTTCTTCAACAAGAATGTTATTAATCTTATACTCTGGATCTTTGGCAATAGGATTTTCTTTTCTAAACTTCTTATGATGATAGTCAAAAACTAAATCTGTATATTCTAGCACTCTTCGCGGGTTTTTTCCTGATGCGTCTATTATGACTTGGAATCCTTCATCAGAAAGGTGCTTCATGTAATTCCGTTTTGTTTTTTTATTGCTTAGTCTTTTAATTAACATTTCCTTTAATCCTTGCTCGTCAAGCTCTTCTAAATAGATCTTTCGATTGCCAACTCTTTCTTTAAACGAGTCAGCGCAATTCTTTAAGTGCTTGTTAATTTGCGCAATTACAATGCTTTTTATAGCTCCTCTTGGCTGATGCTCCCATTTTGTTTTAGCATTCATAATTAATTCAGGATCAGCTGCCTGAAATTCATCAATAATCAACACTTGCTTTTCTTTTGGATATTTTCTGAGAACTAATTTGTCTAAAAATGATCGCTTACTGGTTAATTCTTTTTCAAGATTAAAATTTTGCGGCAATTCATGCGCGTCTAGGTACATGAATGAATGATCTTTCAATTTTTTTTGTATTCGAAGAAGCAGGGATGTTTTTCCAGAGCCTGTTAATCCATTAATAAAACAGATTTCCCCCTTTCTAATATGATTAATCACTTGTTTTTCCTGATCCTGCAGTCCTATTAACTGAGGATTTGGCCGTATATCTAAAGGGTTTTTGCTGAAATCAAGCGCTTTGTACCATGTCATACTCTGTTTACATAGGAAGGTGTTTTTAAAGTTTATTATAATTTTTTGTTTTACAAAAAATTATGTGCTAAAGAAGTAATCCCGCAATCCCTTTTGCTTTCCTTTTTTGTCGTTGTCTTGTGGTAAAAGTGGCTGTACATTATCTTTTGTGTGTTCACCAAGTATAGGCACTCCGTACACGCCATCATACCCTGGAAGCACTTTAATTTCTCCCTTTCTATTCCTTAGTATAGCGTCTGCAATTTCTTTTGAGGTTGCTTCTAATAATGTTTCATGCGGAACATTAAAGAGAATGTCATTTTCAGAAGTTCCCATCTTCATTATTTTCCAATATTCACTCCAGACGGTCTTTGTCGTCATAGCTTTTTTCAAGATATTTCCTAAAATCTCGGATAATGGCAGAATAGTCTTAAACGGAAGAGCATTTTTCTTCACAAAACCTTGGGGGCGATCAGCTAATTCTTCAACACGAAAATCAACGCCAATAGTCAATGGTTCTTTGCATACAGGGCATATACGGTTATGCTTTTTACTCTGCTCAGGAGAAAATTTAATCCCGCATTTTCTATGACCATCCCAATGATATTTGCCGTAATTAGGATCAACTTCAATAGTTTCAACGATTCCTTGTTTGCCCTCAGGTTCCCGATTTCGCAGAGCATTGATAATTTCATTATAAGATAATTTATTTTCTTGAATATCAAAAACTGTGCATTCTCTTCCATAACGCCATGGCCAATAAGAATGAGAATCTGAAAATGAAACTAAATTAAATTTATCAAGTTGCGAAAGCCTCCAGTTCATTGCAGGGCTTGAAGATAAACCAGTTTCTAAAGCATGAATATGATTAACTTGATCTTTAAAACAATCTTTAATATTGTCCCATCCTGAATTGGAACCAAATAAGGAAAACCATGGTGTCCAGATATGAGCAGGGATAATTTCAATGTCATGCGAAATACTTCTCATATCTTCAACGAGTTGCGGGCAGGGAATTTTGAAAATTGGCCTGCCGTCATAATCAACTCTGCCTTTTGAAAGAAAATATGCTGTAATCTGATCCATCACTTCAAAATTAGGGCAGAGAATAAGGTTGTGGGTTTTTCTTCCTTGTCCTAAATCAGTGTAAATCAAGGAAACTTCTGTTTGGAGCAAAAACTTTTGACCTGTTTTAGTTTTGAAAATACCTGCTCCTTCAGTGTCTGAGAGTTTTTCCTTTAATTCTTTCGACCAGAGAGGGTGCGTAAAATCTCCTGTCCCAAGAATATCAGTGCCTTTAATTTTTGCCCATTTTTCCATGGTATCTATACTTAGATCACTCGAACAAGCTTGCGCATGGCGTGAATGATTGTGTAAATCAACAAATAATTTCATAATTTCAACTCATATTTTTTCAACCTAAAAATCCTCGTATTTGCGCAGCAGCTGAAATATTACTGAATAATTCATTCTGTTTATTATGCGCATAATCATTCATTACTTTTGCTGAAAGAGCAAGATGTTCCTCATTCGTTTTTACGTCAAAAACTGGCAATGCCTTCTCAATTTCTTTAGCGATGCTCGGATTAAGTTTTTGTATGTTGTCTCTATTTAAAAATTGCAATGCATCTTCGATGTCAGCTTTAAAATGAGGATAAAATGTTTCAATGTATTGATGTTCTTTTTCTGTTAGTGCTGATAATCCTAAAACTTCAGGAGGCAATCCCACTGAATACAGTGCTGCACAAAATTTTATTGCACGAGGTAGGGTAATCTCTCCTTCAGATCTTGAATAGCCAAATAATCCTATATGTAATTTTCTCTTTCTTCGATTTGGAACATGTTCGGCAATTCCGTTAATCAACGGCGCAAGTTCTCTAATATGTTGTTTATATTTTGCAGCGACTTTTGCTAAGATTGCTAATGCTTTATCTTCTTCAACATACATAGGAGGTTTTTTCTTTCCATTGTTTAATAGTTCAATAGCGTCTTTTACCTTGTTTGTTGGGTTATCATATTTGAATGATGATTGGATCGTAAACGTTTGTACTGAAGGATATCCTTTCATCAGCTGCAGAACCGTATCAGGTTTTAAATTTCCTCTAAACGGTGCAGAACCGCATCCAATAATAGGATAAATCTCTGTTGAAATTTTTTGCTCTAATGCAAAAAGCTTTTGGAATGCAATCTTGTTTAAAATTACTGCTCCCAAAGAACTATAATTAATTGCAGGATCGCTGCGCGCCAGCCAAACTCTTTTGTATTCTTCCTTTGTCGCCGCAAGGTGTTCTTCGACAATTTTGTCAACCATAAGCATACTGTTCATATCTTCGACTAATGGCGTTACTTTAACTGTTTCAGGTTTAAAGTTTCCAATCCAATCAGCAAGTTTAATTCCTTTTGCAATTGTTTGATTTTGCAAGCCTGCAACAAATTTTTTATAATATTCGTGAACCAAAATAGTATCTTTAGCATTTGTTACCATCGGCACATACACTTCAGAAACTGGAATAGTTCCATCATGATAAAATTCCTGCGCAGTATCGAAATAACGAGGAATAGATTGCAGAATCTCAACCACTAATTTTGCTTCTGCTTTTTCAATTCCAGCGTTAGGGATTCTAAATGATATAATTTTCTCTTTTCCAATCTTGTTTTGCTTGAAATAATCTCCATACTCACTTACTAATCGCTTAATAATAAAATTATCCGCTTCTTTGCCTTCGTAATCAAACAGTTGTTCATGGCAATCCAAATGGGAGAACACCTGGTATGCTTCTTTAATCTCATCATTGTAATCAAGAACATGATTTGCGGCAAAAGAAGGAATAAGTATGTTGTCTGGATGCTGTGTAGACATTGTTCTTGGAATCCACATAATTCTTGACAAAAGCTCTGTGTTTATATTTTTTTGTGTCCTATTTCTTATCATCAGATCGGTTGTGTAGAAAATCTCGGCTAATGCCTCAGTTTTGGTGCCGTGATTATCCCGTTTGTGTGCAACAAGGAAAAAATTCCCACTGGAACTTCCTTTTTTCCCACGTACTAATTTGAAAGATAATCACCAGCATGGCACCAAAAACTACATTTTCTACACAGCAATGAGATCGCAAGCTTTATAAATAGCATATTTATTCTCAATATCATGGTTAAACAACATTTTAAAGTCTTGAAAAAATGCAGTTTTGTAACTGGAAGAAATAGAAAATCCAGACCAAAAACATTTGCAACTGAAGAAGGAGCAAAAAAATGGGCAGAAACTCAAGGTATTAAGCAATATACTTTAGAGAATCTTCGCAGCCCTGATTCTTCTGCAAAAAAAATTCGAGTTAATTTGTCTCAATAAATAATAATTATCTTTCTTGTCTCATTAAAAGTACGTAATAAGTCCTCTTTTGGTTTTATTAAAAATCACTATTTTTAATCCCTGAGATCCTTCGGATTCAGGTACCTCAATAATATAAATCAAGGAGTCATAATTTGGCTTGCGTCTGGGATTATAAGACTTGCCTATCGGCAAGGAACCCCGAAAAATCCCCAATAAATATATCGAGGAGCTTCACAAAAGTAGGCGCTAAAACCCCAGACTTATTACATACCATTAAAAGTAACATTTATATAATCGTCTATGTTTGCGATTGAGTAGAGGTGATATCTTGGTTGCCTGCAATTGCGGCATTGAGCCTAAAAAGGGTGATCATTTTTGCAGATCTTGCGGAGATGAGCTTGAAGCTTCTGATTGTTTCTTATGCGAATGCGGCGCAGAAGTGATGCTTCAAGATAGTTTTTGTCACGCTTGTGGATCTGGGTTCGATGGCATCGAAGATATAACTCAGGATCAAGAAGATGATTCTCAACAAAGCTGTAATACTTGCGGTAACAAACCTGATCAAGATGATCATGGTTTACAAAATGAAAACCAAACCAATCATACCTTACGATGAACACACTTACGGTAAAAGATTTTAATCTTCAACACACTCTTGAATCAGGGCAAATATTTCGTTTTCATCAAGAAAACGGTTTTTATTATGTTAATGCTAAACATAAACTCTTTAAAATAAAACAAGAAGGAAACAAATTATACTATGATGGCACCAGCCAAAAATTTATTTCTCAATTTTTTAACCTTGATCTTGACTTGCATCCTATTTTTAAAAAATTTGCTCCCGATAAACATCTTCATCGCGCAGTTACCAATTATAATGGCTTGAAGCTTATTCAGCAAGATCCTTGGGAGTGCTTAATCTCTTTTTTATGCTCCTCAAATGCAAATATTCCTAAGATTAAGCTCAATCTTGATCTTCTCTCACGATATTTTGGAGAAAAAATATTTCTTGACCATATTAGATCACATACTTTTCCAACGTGCGGGAGCATGACTAACCTTGATAAAATAAAGTCTTCAAAAACAGGATACCGCGCAGAATTTATTCATCAAGCAAATCTTATTGTAACTGAATCATTTTTAGAGCAGCTTAAAACAATGCCCTACGACCAGGCAAAAGTCCAGCTTCTTAAGCTTAATGGTGTTGGGCCGAAAGTTGCCGACTGTGTGTTACTTTTTTCCCTTGGATTTACCCAGGCATTTCCTGTAGATACCTGGATAACTAAAGCTATGAAAGAGCTTTATTTTTCAGATCAAAAACAGGTTTCCCCGCAGGAAATTGCTGATTTTGCCCAGGAAAAGTGGGGCAATCATGCTGGTTATGCGCAGCAATATCTTTTCCATTATTGGAGAATGAAGGGAAAGAATGGCGTATAATCAGAGAAAAAATGATTCAAGAAAAAACGATTAAGCTTGTCCTTTCAAGTATGCGTAAAGAATATCCTTTACACATGAAACCAGTTGTTACTGAAATTTCACTTGCAGGAAACCCCTTTAAAGTTCTTATTTCTACGATTCTTAGTTTGCGTACAAAAGATTCTGTTACCTTGCAAGCTTCTTTGTGTCTTTTCAAAGCAGCAGATACTCCTCAAAAGATGCTTGGCTTATCATCCAAGGAAATTGAAAAACTTATTTATCCTGTTGGTTTTTATCCCACTAAAGCAAAACATATTTTGGAAATCTGCAGAATCCTCATTGAAACTTACCATGGCAAGGTTCCTGAAGATTTTGAAAAAGTATTGGCGTTGCCAGGCGTTGGAAGAAAAACTGCGACCTTAACTATGCTTCTTGGTTTTGGTCATGACCACTATATTTGTGTTGATAGCCATGTTCATATTATTAGCAATCGTTTAGGGTGGGTAAAAACTAAAACTCCTGAAGAAACTGAACAAGCCTTATATAAAGTTCTTCCCCAGAAATACTGGAAAGAAATCAATGAAATGATGGTCAGCTATGGACAAAATGTCTGTTTAAGTGTTTCTCCACTCTGCAGCAAATGCGGCATTAATGATTATTGCCCTAAAATTGGTGTGAAATATTCACGATAGGTTTAAAAAGTGATAATTATTCTTTAGAGGCATGATGAAATTTGATCCTGTAGGTTACTTTTTAATTAGAGTAGAGAAAGAAACCAATATGATAGGGGTAGCTTTTTGTAAGTATCAGAATAAAAAGTCATGGTATCCAAATATTATTGAAGATGAAATCCATACTAATAATGTAGAAGATGTTTTAACATGGGTTAAAAAACATCATTATGTTTCTCAAGAAGATCATCTTGAATACATAAAGCGTGAATTTGCACGCGCATTACATTGTTTGAAAAATGATGAAGAATTTATTCAAGACTAATTTATTCATCTGGTTGTGATTATTCCTTCAGTGTTTCTAGATATCGTTCAGCATCTAATGCTGCCATACAACCAGTGCCAGCCGCAGTTACTGCTTGTTTATATACATGATCCTGCACATCACCGCAAGCAAAAACACCCTTAATATTTGTTTGTGTTGATTTTCCTTTGGTTAGAATGAAGCCTTTTTCATCTACCTCAATAATACCTTTAAACAAATCAGTGTTTGGTTTATGGCCAATAGCAACAAATAAGCCATCACATTGGTATTCCGTAATTTTCCTTGTTTTAAGGTTCTGAATTTTTACTCCGGTTACTTTTCCTTTTTTGACGTCAAGCACATCAACAACAGTGCTGTCCCAGATAACTGTTATTTTTTTATTGTTTAAAACACGATCCTGCATGATCTTAGAAGCCCTGAACTCATCTCTTCGGTGAACAATAGCAATAGATGATGCGAATTTTGCCAACGTTAATGATTCTTCCATAGCAGAATCTCCACCGCCAACAACCACTACTTTTTTATCTTTAAAAAAATATGCGTCACACGTTGCGCAGCCAGAAACCCCTCTGCCCTGTAATAGTTTTTCATTTTCTAATCTAAGCCATAACGCAGACGCACCTGTTGCAATAATAACTGCTTTTGCCTCATAAACATTTGTATCAACCCATACTTTTTTTGTTGTTCCGGACAGGTCTACTTTGGTTACATTCTTTGTCAGATATTTCGTTCCAAAGCGCTCTGCTTGATCTCGAAATAATTTCATCATTTCTGGGCCGAGAATCCCTTTCGGAAATCCAGGATAGTTTTCTACATCAGAGGTTAGCATTAATTGCCCGCCTGCTTGACTGGCTTTGCCTTCAATACAAAGAACACTTAAATTTGCTCTGCTAGCGTATAATCCTGCAGTTAATCCAGCTGGTCCTGAACCAATGATAATAATATCATATCTATTCTCATTATTTCCCCTGCTTTTTTCAATGTTTTTTTGTGTTTTCATAGTTGTTGTTATCTGAAGTTTTCAATAATTTATAAAGATTACCTTTAAATCTGAGTGTTGTTTTCTTTAAATTATGTATGTTATCAAAGAGAAACCTGAAGACTTCATAGTAACTGAAATCATGGAACTTTCTTTTCATGAACAAGGAATATATACTTATTATTCCCTTAAAAAAAGAGATTATACAACTCTTGACGCTGTTCGAAAAATTGCCGAGCATTTTCAGATTAATCCTAAATTTATCAACGTTGCTGGAAATAAAGATAAACAAGGGATTACTACACAGCACTTATCTATTAAACATGGTCCTCATAAAGATCTTCATCTCCCAGATATTGAGGTGACCTATCTTGGTAAAGGCAATGAACGTCTTAATCTTGGTACTTCACAAGGAAATAAATTTGAAATTATGGTGAGAAATGCTGCTCAAGTTCCTCGTCAGCTTTGCTCCGTTATTAATTACTTTGATAATCAGCGTTTTGGCAAACAAAAAGATAATCACCTTATTGGTCAGCTTCTTGTTGAACGGAAGTTTGCAGAAGTATGCGGGCGTTTAGGATTACCTGTCACTCAAAATAATTATATTAGCGCCTTGCGTATGCTTCCTAAACAACAGCTTCGTCTATATCTTCATGCTTATCAAGGATATCTTTGGAATGAAGAAGTGCGTGAATATATCAGTTTAACTCCGCATTATGATGTGGCGTATGTTCTTGGCCAGTTTTCTTTTCCTCTCGAGAAAATTCCCCCAAGAAGTTTTTCCCTCTATGGGTTTGCCAATGGCCATAGGGAATTTCTTTTTAGGGAATTTCCAGAACTAAGCCAAGAAGGAGATGAACGACAACTTATTATTGATGTCAAAGATTTTTCCTCCCAACAACTGGATCCTTCAACATATAAACTTATGTTTACTTTGCCTAAAGGATGTTATGCTACGGTTGTCATCAAGAGTTTGTTTGGATAAAACAGATACATTTAAATATCTTTTTTTAATACTCTGTTTATACTCAATCTTGTACTTTCAAAGGGGTGAAATAGTGGAATGCGAAATGTGTGGAAAACAAGGAAAACTCTTTGTTACTTCTCTTGAAGGAACGTACATGAATCTTTGCGCAACGTGCACTAAGTTTGGCAAGACATTAAAGCCGTTTCAAAAACTATCTGAACAAACCAAAAATCAATCTCCTCTTGTTTCTCGACCTCAATTTCCTCAAGAAGAACATGTTGAGGTTATTGTTGAGAATTATGCGCAGCTTATTAAAGAAAAGCGGGAAAAACTCGGTTTAAAGCAGGAAGATTTAGCTAAGAAACTGGCAGAACGTGTTTCTCTTATACAAAAACTTGAGTCTGGAACATTTGAGCCGTCATTGGCATTATCTCGAAAATTAGAAAAATATCTGGAAATGAAGCTTGTCGAACAACATACTGAAAGCCATGGCATTCAAAAAAGATCTTCGTCATCGGTGTTAACTATTGGCGATATGCTTAATCTCAAGAAGAAATAGTTCTTAATAATACCTTTTCACCGGAGCTTTTTATCAACGCCTTGTTTTAATTTCATGCTCGAAATTAACCATACAAAGCATCATAATGGCTACTAACCATACTACCCATAAATAAATCTGAAATAACACTCTATTCCCACTTTGTTTTACTGTTGCTAAAGCACTTGATGAAGAAGTAACTGTCTTTGACACTGTTTCTCCGCTTGCAACAACGAACCCCGTTAATGAAGGCAGCATTTTTACCATAATCACTAAACCACTTACTACTAGAATTATCATGGTCATATGTTTTGTTAATTGCCTATGAAAATGTTTGTGTTTCGCATGTTTTTCTACTAAATGCTCCAGTGATACCTCTTTTCTCATATGCTTTCTTTTTGATTTAAACTATATAAATCTATCGGCGGATAGGGCTTCGGTGAAAATGTATTGCGTAGCAATATACCATCAAAGAAAGTCAAATGTTATTCAACACTTTCTTTGATTAGTATAGTTTTTGGTGCCATGCTGGTGATTATCCTTCAAATTAATACATGGGAAAAAAGGGAATTCCAATAGGAATTTTTTCCTTCTTATAAATAAGTGAGATAATCACGGCACCAAAACCGAGGCTATGCCGAGATTTTCACCGAAGCCAGCGGATAGTACGTATTAAGTCTTCTTCGGGTTTAGCGCCAGTTCAGCTTCAAAAGGTATTTAACCTTGGATTTTTCTCTCTGGCACTCAGAAAAATCCCCAATGTAAGCATGGAAGAGCTTCACAAAATAGGCGCTAAACCACCAGACTTAATAGGTACGGCGGATAGCTTTATTCTATTTTTCTTTACAGATCAGTTACAAAAAATATATAAATGGGTATTGCCCTAAAAAAACTGTGTTTAGGGTTATTGCTATGAAGGAAAAAAAAAGGTTAATCATTGTTCTGTTATTATTAGTTTTCTTCTTGCTTCCTTATGTGAATGCTAAAATTAATTACGTTATTCCTCAATCAGGAACTCATAAAAATGTTAAAAGTTGGCTTACTTTCGAGGATGCTCAAAAACCACCTCCTGATGCTACAGGCACTCCTGTTTATACCCTCACGAATGATAAAATAAAAAAGATCCCAACCATGGTCACATTTGTTGGGAAAGAAGCTTTTTCTACTCAACTAACTCCTTTAGACTTTGAAGGCTTGTCAAGAGCATCTGAAGTTTCTCATCAATACTATACTTCTCATGATATTGCATTTTTACCAGAAAAAAATCAGCGTCTTGTAGTTCTTAATCCAGATATTCAAGATGAATTCTACTTAAAATATACACCTCACTCAGGAAAAAATGCTCTTGCAGCTTTGCCAAAATGGCCGTATACGAGTAAATATGTTCCTCTAGTTATGGGTTTTAAAACTCCTAAAAAAAGAGTCGGTTTTTATATAGGAAATGGGAATGAATATGGCACTGATAATGTTGCCTATATTCGGGCTTATGACCAAGACGGTAAGCAAATAGGAGTTACTCTGTTTAGGGAGCATTTTCCTAATGCCATTCAGACTTTTATTGGTATAGAATCACGCGGTGTTGGTATTTCACGATTATCTCTTGATTATGGCAGAACAAATCTTCCTGAACTTATTGATGATATTATAACTGAAGATTATGTTCCTGAAGTAGTTCCTCGCTCAGATCTCTATATTAAAAGTGTTAGGTATTCTTCTAATACTATTGTTGCTGTTGTTTGTAATGGAGGTGATATAAAAACATCTAATTTTCTTGTCGCTTTTTCAGTTTATGATGTAACCTCATTATCGCGATTTGAAGGAGTACTTCATCCTACACAATGTATCGAAATACCTTCCAAATCATATAGTCAAACATTTCAATTTGCTCATGAATTATATCCTGTTTACGCATATGTTGATCCAAAGGATTTGATCATAGAAACAAATGAAAAGAATAATCAATTTATTCGTAATAAAGGCAAAGAATTAGCGCCTGTAATTAATAAATCAACAAAAACATCAACTACGGGGCAGTCTACAATACCATCTGTTCCTGAAGAGTTACCAGGACCTCAAAATCCTTCTTCAACAGACCTGGAAATAGAATCAGTTATTGAAGATTCATTACCTTCACTGCCGGTAAAAAAAGAACTTTATGGTTATTGTGCTGAAGATGCTGAATGTATTACTGAAAAATGCGTTAAAAATAAATGTGTTCAACAAGGAGCTTTGTTTAAGCTTCTTAAAAGACTGCAATTCTTGTTTAAATAATTTATTCGTACGTATTAAGTCTTCTTATGGGTTTAGCGCCGTGAGTATTTAGCATAGTTATGAGAAAGAAAAAATTCATATTGGAATTTTCTTTTTTCTCGATGTGATTATCCTTAGAATACTCACTAGCATGGCGCTAAACCCCCAGACTTAATACGTACATTTATTCAACACATGCTTTTATTAATCCATAAAACAATGGCTGGGGAGAGAATTGGCGCGAAGTGAATTCTGGATGATATTGTGTTCCAATAAAGAATTTATGCGATGGCAATTCAAATATTTGCATAATATTCGTATGCGGAGCTTTGCCGCTAAATACAATTCCTTGTTTCTCAAACATTTCTATATAATCAGGATTGCATTCAAAACGATGCCTAAACCTTTCTCTAATTGTTGTTTGATTATTATATAATCTAGAAGCCATGGTATGTGGTTTAACTTCAATATCTCTCCCACCCAACCGCATATTTCCCCCAAGTCCTTCTATTTTGTATTGTTCAGGCAATAAACAAATAACAGGGTTTTTTGCATCTGGCTTGAGTTCAGTGGTATGAACATCTTCCAGTTTCAAAACATTTCTTGCAAATTCAATTAATGCCATTTGAAGTCCATAACAAATTCCTAAAAAAGGAATATTATTTTTTCTTGCATATTCAATGCATTTAATTTTTCCTTCTACTCCTCGCTTTCCAAATCCGCCTGGCACAATAATACCGTTAATATCTTTTAATGCTTTTTCTACTCCTAATTTTCCTGTTTCAATATCAGTTGCTTCAATCCATTCAATATTTATTTTGGTGTTTAAACTTGCCCCTGCATGCTCTAATGCTTTTACAATTGAAGCATACGCATCTCTCATATTAGTATACTTCCCTGTGATGCCGATTGCTATCTCTTTTTTCGGATTTTGAATCCCATCAACATATCTTTGGATTTTTTCTAACTCTTCAAGCTCTTTTTTTGGATCAATATCTACATCTATTTGTAAAATACGCATAACTTCCTTGTCGATATTTGTTTCTCTTAACATCAATGGTATTTGGTAGACCGTAGGAACATCATGCAAGCTTACTACTCTGCTTACAGGGACATTTGAATAAATACTAATCTTCTCCTTTATTTTTTCGGATATTTTCTTATGAGCGCGGCATCCTATAATATCTGGCTGAATGCCCATAGAAAGCAATGCACGCAGTCCAAGCTGAGCTGCTTTTGATTTTTGTTCGCCAAGAAATACCGGCTCAATAATGTAGGTTAATGCAGCAAAACAAACATTTTCTTTGCCTTCTTCGTATGCCAGCTCCCGCATCGCTTCAATATAAACCATGTTTTCAATATCACCGGCAGTTCCTCCAATCTCTACTACCACTACATCAGCGTTATTTGATACTGCGAGGTTTCTTAACAAGTTTTTTATCTCGCCAGTTACATGAGGGAGGAATTGGACATCCCTTCCAAGATATTTTCCTTTTCTTTCCCGCTCAAGAATCTTTCCTAAAATCTGGCCGTTTGTTGCAAAATTATCTTTAGTTAAATTTAAGTTTAATATTCGTTCATACGTACCAAGATCCATGTCTGTTTCCATACCATCATCAAGCACATATACTTCACCATGTCTAAATGGATTTAAGGTTCCTGAATCAACATTCAAATATCCTTCTAATTTAATTGGTGCAACTTTTAATCCTTTAATCTGCAATAATCTTGCAAGCGATGATGAGAAAATACCTTTTCCCAAACCTGACATAACGGTGCCGAAAACAATAAGATATTTTGTTGTTCCTACTTTGTATTTCGGCGGAATTGGTGTATAAAACTCATGCTCATCAGAAAGATTTGAGATGCTATCGAGCAAGTCTTGCGAAGAATATTTTTTACTTGTTTTATTCTCTTGCGGCATACCTTAAAGTACTATAAGTAATATTTAAAGATGATTATTTATTGTACGTAATAAGTCTGGGGTTTTAGCGCCTCCTTTTGTGAAGCTCTTCTTAAATACATTTTGGGGATTTTTCGGAGTTCCAGAGAGAAAAATCCAATGTTAAATTACAGGTGAAGCTGAACCGGCGCTAAAACCATAGAAGACTTATTACGTACTATTTATTAGGCTTTGTCCCGAATCTCGGCTTACGCCTCGGTTTTGGTGCCGTGATTATCTCACATATTTATAACAAGGAAAAAATTCCTATTGTAATTTCCTTTTTTCCCACTTATTACTTGGAAAGATAATCACAAGCATGGCACCAAAAACTGCATTCGGGACAGAGAGCCTATTTATTATCTACTCACTATTTTCCTAACCCTTGAATAATATATTTTACTCCCCATGATAAGGTAATCAAGCCAAGAATAGTTGATGTTACTTGAATCATAGTTTTACCAAGAATACGCTGCATTCTTTGCGCTCATGATCTTTCATATTCTTTGTTGCAACAGTAAATAATATGAAACTAGCAAAAGGATCAAAAATGACAAAAAAGAGAATTATTAATTGGTAAAGTGGATCAATCATTTATTTCGGCCTCATTATCCCCCAAAATATTGTAGTATTCCTTCCACTACATTTGCACCATCAAAGAATCCTATTGGAATCATGTTGAAAAAAAATAAAAACATATTGATTTTCTTTGTCAGTGTTAGTATCATAAATGTTTTTGTAGAATATTTTTCTTTTCTTTTTAATAATATCCATGCTCCAATCCATAATACTAAATTTAAACCAGGGCCTGCAAAGGCAATCATGGCATTTTGCAGTGGCATTGAAGCTGCAGTATGACTTACATAACCAGGAACAAAGAAAATAAGTCCTGTATTTAATAACTTCAATAAAATACCTATTCCTAACCATCCATATGCAGCATGGAATGTAGCTTGCAATCCATAACCTAACGCAACAAATTTGTGCGCGAGCTCGTGGAAAATAATTGCTGGCGCAGTAACTAAAATTGCTAATTTTAGATTTTCAATTCTACTCGGGCGATGAATTAAAGGATCATAAGGTTGATCTTTATGGGGCAATGGTTGGATAACAAAAATGTCTTTGAAAATAAATCCAACACCCAGGGTCATTATGACTAAATCAAGTATCTCTCTTCCCGTTAAAATTGCCATGATCTCTTCTTCGGGTTTAGCGCCGGTTCAGCTTCAAAAGTAATTTAACATTGGATTTTTCTCTCTGGAACTCCGAAAAATCCCCAATGCACTGAATCTTAGAGCTTCACAAAAGTAGGCGCTAAACCACCAGACTTAATACGTACGTTTTTTGGTTGCATAAAATTTAAATAGATGATCTATAATTAAACTCATCATTCACATACTTGTAGTAAATGATATTACCATAAAAAATATTACCATAAAAAAATAAAAAGGGTGGATTTGATGGCTAAACATAGTAGATATTTCTTAGTATATGGTTTATTATTTTCATTGTTAATGATTCTTATGAGTGGAGTTGTTTTTGCTCAACCAAAATCATGCAAAGATACTGATGCCGGAGCTTTTGACTTTGATCATAAAGGTACAGTAACAGGAATGAATGGGCAGTCTTTTACTGATTATTGTGGTGATGGGAATACAAGAACTAAATTATTTCAAGGTGCTTATGTCGTTGAACATTATTGCAATAATATAGGGAAAGTAGTTAGTTCTATGAAAAGATGTGATCATATGTGTAAAGGAGGTGCATGCATCACTCCACCTGGCAAGAAAAGTTCTCAAAAAACTGGTTCCATGATAACAGGGTATGTTGTTGGGGATAATCCTATGACCAATCCTACTACCTTAGTTTGTATTGATTCTGACAATGGAGCAGATCCCTATGTTTATGGGACTCTTACTTATAAAAATCCTAAAACAGGCCAAGTTTTAACTAAATCAGATTCTTGTGCGATCCAAAGTCTAGGTATAATATCAAAGAAAGAGAGTTGTTCTGGTGAAAAATGTATTGTCGAAGACTCAACCTGTTCTGTTATATCTCCAGATAACATTGTTATAGATAATAAAGAAATACCTTGTCCGCAAGGCTGTTCAAAGGGGGTGTGTGCTAAACCAGAACAAGGTCCTGCTAGTGAAAAATCAGATTATGGTGAACCACAAGGAGAAGTTAGTTGTACAGATTCTGATGGAGGGATTTTTTTAACTAAAAAAGGGAAGGGAAAAGGATTTAATTATAACAAAGTTGTTGAATTGGAAGATTCTTGTGAAGGTAATGAAGTTAAGGAAGTTTATTGTGATAAACTTCCTCAACCAAAGAATATTATTGTTGATGGTGTTTATACAACAGTTACTACTCAACTTACTACTAGTATAAAAAAATGTGCAGGTGCAGAGAACGGGAAACTCATCGATGGCATGGTTTGTTATCAAGGTGCTTGTGTTGATCCTGCAAGTATTTCGAATAAACCAGCAGTTCAACCAGCAAAACAAGGGGATAATGGAAAAGCAATTGGCAAAACTGCAAAGAAACAATGCGCTGAAAATCGAGATTGTCCTCAAGGTCAAGTTTGCAGTGAAAACAAGGTGTGTGTAGGTAAAGGAACAACTAAAGCTCCTGGGCAGGAAGATAAATCAAAATCAAGTTCAACAACAGAAGCAGAACCTGAAACATCAACTACAACTGTCGTAGGAAGTGGAGCTAGTGGTCAAGCAGGAAAATCTTCTCCAGGTAGTTCATCTAAAACTCCTCCCAAAGCATCTTCAGGAGCTTCTACAACTCTTAAATTAGATCCTCAACTTATTAAGCAATATAAATATAATTCTAAAAACCTTGATATCACTAAACTTGTTTTGCCTAAATTAGTGGCAAATCAGCAAAAAGATACCTATGTTACTGAATGTGTTGCTAAAAACAAAAAACAGCAATTACCAGTAACAGAGTCTTATCTTACGTTATTTTGCAGTTGCTTGTATGATCATCAAACTGATGTATCAGCTTGTTTGCCTTATCTTTTTGGCATGAATCCTCAGGGAGAATCTGCTGTTGAAGAAAAGCCTTTGGATAAAGAGAAATCTTCAGATAATTACGTTGTCTGTGTTGACAGCGATGGAGGTAAAAATACCTTGGTTGAAGGAACAACAAAAGGTATGGATTTATGGAATAAAGATAAATTTATCATAGGAGTAGATTCTTGTAATCCTGCTGAAGATCAAATCGTTGAATATGTTTGTGAGAAAGATAAGATAGATGGAAAAGAATATGCCGCTCATTATTGGGTGGAATGTCCGGAAGGAACAACTTTAAATTGTAACAAACATGTTTGTGTAAAACCATCATCAACACCAACAACACCAGAAAAGACTCCCGACACTACTGGTAAAAAAAGTCCTGTTGGTAAAACCTCAAAGAAACAATGTACTGAAGATCGAGATTGTCCTCAAGGTCAAGTTTGCAGTCAAAACAAGGTGTGTGTAGGTAAAGGAACAACTAAAGCTCCTGGTAAACAAGATCTACCAAGCACTGAGAAGACAGGTGATAAAACAGGGGATAAAGCAGGGACAGGAGATAAAGAATCTTCAACTTCTTTAACAAGTTGTCAAGATTCAGATAATTCACAACCACAAACTTATGGCACTGATCCAAGCTTCTTTGTCAAAGGTACTGTTACCTCTAATCAAGGAACTAAAGAAGATTATTGTCAAACACTTTCTTCAGGAAAAACCTATCTTTTTGAAGGATGGTGTAAAAACAATAAATATGATTATTCACAAGTAAATTGTGCAAACTTTGGTAATGATTATATATGTGATACTAAAGCTGGTGCTTGTGTAAAAGCGCCAACCTGTACAGATTCTGATGTAGCAGCAAAGAATGACGATAATCAACCATTATTTGCTCATACTTATTTTAATATAAAACAAAAAGGAACAGCTTATGGTTTATATACTGATCCTAAAACCAAAGTTCAAAGTATAACATCTAAAGAAGATTATTGTGAAGGTACATCACTCGTAGAGTTTGCCTGTAATGTTAAAGAAAATAAGATTGAATGGGATGGATCGAAATGCCCAGAAGAAACTGTTTGTGATAATGGAGCATGTGTAAGTGTAGTGTCTTCTACAACAGAAGATACTAGTGGTGATACAGAAACAACACAACCACAGGGAGTTCCAACACCAGAAGATCAGTTAGAAAAAGATTTAGAAAAGTTCAATGAACCAAAAACTAAGCCATTACCTGAAGATACTTCTTTGGGAACAGTTGGAAAAGATGGTACAAGAAAAACGCCTGAATCAACACCAGGTAAAAAAGAATATATCAAAGAATGTATGGCTAAAAATAGTCTCAAAGTTCCTGCTGGCTTATTAAGGAACTTCTGTTCTTGTATGTTTGATAACAATGGAAATATTGAGTTATGCAAACGAGAATTGGGGTTGAAGGGTGATAAAGAAACTACAAAAAAAGATCAACCTTCAAAAATGAAGCCAGCCTATGATGAAACTAAGAAGGAACCAGCATCACCAGCAGTTCCCCCAACAGCTAGTCGAGATCTAACCGTTAAGAAGCCAATCGCACCAAATATTCCCGTTGCACCAGTACCTAGTGTTGGAGAAACAGAGTCAAAAACAGCAAAAAAGCCAACCATGAGATTAGGTTCAGAAGATGGCAAGAAAAAACCACAGCCAGGAAAGCCAACTGGTAAACCTTGTAGTAATGATGCTGATTGTGGTGTTGGACAAACTTGTAATGCAGCAGTGGGACAGTGTGTAACAGCTTCGCCTGCTATAGGTGGTGGAGAAGAAACAACAGAAAAAGATACAGGGGCAACAGATCACGGTAAACAACCAAAACTATTGCCTGCATTTGATGTAAACAAACTTCCTCCAGCAGTTCGAAAGAATTTGGAGAATCACCGTAATAAATGGTTTAAACAAGGGACTACCTCCAGAAATAAATCTGATCAGAATGCTGAAAATGCGTGTGTCGATCGATTAAAGAAAAATAAAAAGCTTGTCATGCAATTTAATGACAAGCAAATTCAGCGCGCCTGTGATTGCTTGGCAAAAGGCAAATCTGTATCAGATTGCCTTGGAAAATTAACTGATAAAAAAATACAGCCTCCTCAAGTCAAGGAAGAAGCAGAAAAAGAGCTTGCTGAAGCAGAAAAACAAATTGATCAGCAGGAGCAGCAAGCTGAAAATAGTTTTGTCAATGGTTGCGTAGCAGGTGTTAAAGGCATTAAAGAATTTGCTGATTTCACTGAAGCAAGCATCGATAAGTATTGTGCTTGTCTCTTTCATCAAGGCAAAGAGTGTTTGAGTATGCTTGAAAAATATGCAACTGAATAAATTATTATTCTCTTTTTTTATTTTATATTAATTATTCCGTGCTTGAAAAGAGGTGTTTTGCATGCAGGAGAAAATAGTTAGTTATGCTGTTCTTGGATTATTTGTTATTAGTGTTGTTGCGTTGCTTCGGACTACTGATTTTGGTCATAGTATTATAGGTATTACTGGTAATAGTGTTGATACGGGAAGTCAATCAGGGAGTGGTTCTGATTCAACTAATGAAATAAAAGTAATCGAAGAAAAATACAAATCTTTAATAGCACAAGCAAAAGAACTTAAGCAAAAAGTTCTTGATGCTCAACAGGGAAAAAATAGAAAAGCCTATGTAAACGCAAAAAAACAATTAGATATCATAGAAAAAGAACTTCTTGCTACTAAAAAAGCCTATGAAAAAGCAAAGCAAAAACAGACTGTTAATACAACAGTTGTTCCAAGTGATCAATTTACTAATCAATGCACTGAAGGCGGAGACCATGGATGCGTCTTTGTTTTTAACAAAGATGGTAACGCAGAAACATGGCAAATACCTTTTTTACATAATGGTGTGTTTTATTTAGCAAATGGCTATTTGAAAGTATTAGTTCTTAAACCAGCACCAAACTCCTGTGAGGTTGCTATTTGCCAAAAAGAAGATTGTTCAGATGCTTATACGGGCGGGCAGCCGGGAGTTGGTGAATTAAAAAAGCAGAAACTTAATCTTGGGAGTTCATTAGCTATTGCTGACGGAAGCTTATCATTAAAAAATATTAAACAATGTATTTATGGAAGCCATACTTGCACTGATGGCACTGTTTTTAAATGGGGAGATCAAGGTTATAGCAATCACGTATGCCCTTCTTTTAATCCAGTCGTTGCTTGTCTTCAGAAGAAAAGTTGTTCTGATCCAAGTGAGGATATTTTAAAATTAGGCACTGATGTTGTTTCTCAACTTATCACTCAGGACCATCTTTGTTATGCTTCCTGTGGTGTTGAACTTAATTGCCACGTTAAAATAATGGATGCTTGTTTTAAGGAATATCAGCAACATGCTCAAAAAATCACTGAACAAGAATACAAAGCTTGTACTAAAAAAGCAGCAGCTCAGTGTCCTGTATCTACTGATTTAGTCAATGATCCAACGGTCTTTAAAGGCAGTAAAGGTTATTGTAAAGATGCCGATGGCCCAATTGATGAAAGTAAATATCCCACACCAACAGTCATGGGTGATTATAATAATTATAAACAGTGGTATGGATATTTTAATCCTTATGTTAACAATCCTGTTTATGAATTTGATTTTAAAACTGGATTATGGGTTCAAAATATTGAAAAATGTGTTGATGAAGATACTGTTAGTGAACGATGGTGTGTAAAATCAAGTGGAATGTCAACATATGATGCAATTAATTGTCCTGAAGGAATGATGTGCAATAATGGAGCATGCATCTTCAAACAGCAATTACCTGTTCCTGCTCCCACGAAAGAAGACTCCTGCACTACCACTTATGAATGTAAGTTGGTCAATCCAGAAGGTTATTCTTTTATAAAACTAAGTGCTTCAAACCCAAAAGGTGAAATGACCTGGATGGGTGGTTATAACAGCATGGACTTTGAATTTGTTAGCGCAACTCAAAAATCTTGTGTTATTAGATATAAATATTGTAAAAATCCTTTAAATCAACCATCAACATGTGATGCATGGGCGCAAGCAACAGTAAAACCAGGGGCATCTTTACCAAAGTCTGTAAAACTAACTTTCATTACAGAAAGCGGTAAAGTGTGTGAACAGCCAAAAACAGACAAAGGAACTACAAGTCAAGGTGAACAACTTGTCGATGATTATAAATTTAGCGACCTGAAGGAACCTGTTAATGGCTTTTGTCCAAGCTTTACTGTACCAGCATGTATGTTTAAATCAGATGCTTATGGCTTATTTTTCGTAGAAGAAGGTGAACTTTACAAACGAGTAGATCCTGAAGGCGATGTCAACTATGAATTTAAAGTAGTTGTGGATGATATCAAGAATCTTGGTCAGGTTAACAAAGAAGTTTGTCAAGTAAAACTCTCCTTGCTTACAGAATACAATAAAGAAAAAGTCTATGAAGATGTCATCAGTGAAGATATGATGCAATCAGGGCCAACATTCTTGAAGCATTTAGTGTACTTGACTCCTTCACAATACAAAAAAGAACCTCATGTTGTCAAGAAAGCAGATGTTGAATTGGAAGGTATAACATGCAAACCAGCTAAGCCAAATGTTTGCAAAGCTGTATTATACGGCTGCAGTGATGATCAAGTCTCTGTCAAACTTGAACAAGATATTGTTAATGGAGAATGCAAAACAGTAAATACCAAGCAGGTTAAAAAGTGCACTAATGGCTGCAATGCAGATGGAACTTGCTTGTAAACGGCTCTGGTGAAAATCTTTCAGGTTTTAGCGCCGGTTCAGCTTAAACGTATTACTTCGATTGGATTTTTCTCTCTGGCACTCCGAAAAATCCCCAAAGTGAACTTAAGAAGAGCTTCACAATATAGGCGCTAAAACTACATTTTCACCAGATCCCTTGTAAAAGTAAACCATATAAACTCTTCTTTTTTCTTTATTTATTATGATTGAAAAAATACCAGGAACAGATGCTATTGTTTTCAAAGATGGTTTTATCAAACGTTATCAGCAGTTAACAGACTTTACTACCTTTAAAAAATATTCACTTTCGTTTTTACGCCGCTCTATTCGTGTTAATACTCTTAAAATTTCTGTCAATGACTTGAAGAAAAGATTACAGAATACGTGGGAACTTGAACCAATACCGTGGTGTAAGGAAGGTTTCTGGATAGATCATAAAGGAGAAGATGAAGCGTATAGGCGTGATGTTGGAAATCTTCTCGAACATCAATTTGGCATGGTTTATATTCAAGAAGCAGCTTCAATGATACCGCCTCTTGTTCTTGATCCACAGCCAGGTGAATTGGTCTTAGATATGTGCGCAGCTCCTGGAAGCAAAGCAACGCAAATTGCGCAATATATGCGCAATCAAGGTGTTCTTATTGCCAATGATTTTAAAGGTGATCGCCTTAGGCCGTTAGGACTGAATATGCAGCGATGCGGAATAAGCAATGCTGTTGTCACTATGATGCGCGGGCATTTTTTTAAAGATTTTCAATTTGATAAAATTCTTGTTGATGCTCCTTGCTCAGGCACTGGCACTATACGGAAGTCATTGAAAACATTATTGATGTGGAATCCTCATATGGTTAAACGGTTAGCAAGCCAGCAAAAGCAATTACTTGAAACTGCTTTCCAAAATTTAAAAGTTGGTGGAACTCTTGTTTATAGCACCTGCACTCTTGAACCTGAAGAAGATGAAGGTGTTGTTTCCTATCTTCTTGAAAAGTATCCTTCTGCTCATCTTGAAGAAATAAAACTTCCTTTACAAAGAAGCAAACCAATTATCGAATTTGAAGGAAAGAAATTTCATCCCCCTGTTGAACATTGTTTGCGTCTTTGGCCACAAGATAATGATACTGAAGGTTTTTTTGTGGCGCCAGTTCGCATTGAGATCTTTGTTAAACAAAGCAATTTTCTCTCTATAAATATAATCTCGACTAAAGATCGGGATTATAAGACTTGCCTGTCGGCAAGGAACCTCGAAAATTGCCCGATAAATATTTCGAAAATGCTCACCTAGTAGGCAGTAACCATAATTTTGCAAAGTTCTCTAAAGAAAGAGGCAGTTGTAATAAATTAATAACTAATGATAAAATGTTAAATCTGAATTATAATCATCATCGATCCTGTCCATTAAATCGCGCATTATAATGTCCTCTTTTATCAAATAATCTATCTCTTGGAATTGGAGTCTTCTCTGGTAAACATAAATACTCGCCTGCTTTTATTCTATTCTCATCTGGAATATGTGGATTTAATGCTATAATGTTTTTACGTGGAATTCCATATTGTTTCATAATACGCCATAATGTATCCCTGGGTTGAATCTCATACTTAACTCCATCGCAAGCTTGAGTGTATATTATCCTTTCAGTAGCTCTTGTTTCAGTATAATGCCGATGTGCTAGCCACACTCCTCCAGCTAAAATTACACCGCTAACCATTAGTTCAATAGGTCTTACCATATTTTTCACCGTTACTTCATTTATATAATCACTATTTCATGTACCTTCTTTTCAGTATATGGATCATCATGGCTACTATCACTGACTGTTACTTTGTATTCATCGCATTCTTTGTTGGGGTCATATTCATCCCATGTTAATTTATTTGGCTTAAAATCTTTGTCTTCACATTGAATATCAACTTTATTACAGCCATCTTCATCGCAGGTTTCTGTTACTTTTTTACAACGTAAATATCCTACTTCTTTGCAGTATGATTCTATTCTAAATTGTTCCTCATATTGATTTCCTTCTTCTCTTCTTAGGTTTTCCTTATCCCACACTTTACTCAGTGTTTTATACTTATCTTCTTCTTCCTGATTCTTCTTTTTCTGCTGTGCTATTTTGTATTGATCAGGAATATTATTTTTAATCACTACTTGCTCCATTGCATAACCTTGATTGTTATGTTGAATCGTAACCGTTTGCATTTCAGCTCCTTGGTACATTTGATATTGAATATTGTTTTCATCTTCCTCATTATTATTATTATTAAGATTACAGCTAACTAACAATAACATTCCAACGGTCATTATTAATGCTAAAAATAGTTTTGATTGTTTCATTTTACTTGTCCTCTTGTTTCGTACTCCCTTTGTGCATCATTAATCTTATTATTAACATTTGCACGACAAGTCTCTTCTGATAGTGCGCTACCTAAATCTACTCTATCAAAGTAAAACTGCCAGCTAGCCTTTGGAACTTGCATTTTTCCACTGGTATATTTGTGTCCTGTAATAACTCTTCTATATTTTCCATCCTCACCTTTTACTCTTTCTGTTTCAGATGCTTTTGTAAATTTAACACGGCTAAACTTCCCATTAAAATTGAATTCATAACTATCTGGCTCATCTCTTTGACCTTTTTCAACGAGATAGAGTCGTGTGTTACTATAACATAATTCATCTTCTGCATCAGCAAGTCGTTGTCCTGCATAATGATTGTGGGCAATAATTCCAGCTATCAGAGCGGCGACTGCACCAGCTCCTAGATAAAGCGCAATTCTTGTTTCTTTTTTTGGTTTTTTTGCAACGGTAGAATGTTCTTTAGTGTCTTGCTCTCGTGAAACTTGGCCTACAATTCCAAGCACAGGGTTTACAAATGGCATTCTTCCATGTATTTCAAGCTCTGATTCTTTTGCAGCAGTACTTGCTTCTCTACAAATTTCATCAAGAATTTCTGGAGTATCTGTTACATCTCCTAATACTTCGATTCTATAATTCTGAGGACCATATCTTATGGTAACTGTTTTTTTCTTTTCAGTATTATCACATATGCCTGCTGTTAGTTGACCAGACCCATAGATGAAATCTAATTCTTTATCACTAAACATTTGACAGTCATTTCCATCTTTTCTTTTTAGATTGTTTAAATGATTTATAAGCGTGCTTCCATATCTTTTCTGTTCTTCTCGGTAACTGTCAAATCCTGCTAAAATCATATTGCTAACAAGTGCATCTAATTGAGTTTTTACAGCTGCTTTTTCTTTTTTATATTTAACATCTAATCTCTCTTGAATTGCATCTATTCTTTGTTGTAAATTATTGTTTACTGAATATCCTCGTTCGACTAATACATTTTTCATAGCTCTTAATCGATCAGCAGCAATACTGACATCAGTTACTCTTGCAGCAATACTGACATCAGTTACTCTTTTGGTTGCATTGTAGTCAATCGTTGCTCCAGTTTCGTCTCTTTGTATACAATTTCCACTGTATTCTTGTGCTTGAACAAAGCCAAGCACTTTTTCTAAGCTTCTTTCTATTACTGGATCATGAGCGTTATGAAATTCAAATACTAATTCTCCGCCTAATAATAATGATGCAGTTATTAAACCGGTTCTAATTTGTTGTAAGCTCATATCTTCAGTAACTACGTTAAGAAGATATTGTCTTGTAGCTTCTGCACAGGCCTCTTTGATATTATCAAAAGAAACAAGTTGAAGTTTTTGTTCATCTTTATTTGCCTCTGTGTTTGCAGCTCTCGTAGCTGTATTAAATTGATGTGCTAAGTGCAAATATGTTGGATCAGAACGTCTTATATCTACAAGAAAGCTTCTTAAATGAGCAGTTATATCTAAATCATCAGTGCGGTTTATAATCCTAGTTCTAAATTCTGCATTGTGCTTACCCCTAATATCATTAATGTATGCAGTTGCAATAGAGTCAGTAATATCTTTACTTGCAGTAGCTAAACCTTCTTCATTAACAGTATGGTGTTCAGGATCGTATTTGCTCGCAAAATCAGCATAAAATGCTATTTTTTCCCTAATATCAGAAGAATTTCTGGCGCGCATTAATAATCCTATTAAATCACCTAATTCTATATGACTATCATCACTCATTATGATATAACCCCCAACATAGAACTATGATAAATACCTTATATATAAACTTTTCTTTATTTAATCACTTGTTAGTGGTTAAATATATTATTTTCTATAACGAAAATATATTGGGTGATAGAAACATTTTTATATAACAATACACATACATGCATGCATGAGCACGAAAACTATTACATTATCGCAAGATGCCTATGATTTACTGGCACGGAGAAAAGAAGGAAAAGAAAGTTTTAGTGATGTGGTGAGAAAGCTTGCTAAACCGAAATCGTTGCTCGAATTTGCTGGGATTCTTAATCATCAAGAAGCAGAAAAAATGCGAAGTATTATTAATGAAGGTAGAAAACAATCCCAAGAACGCGCTGAACGTTTACAAGAGAGATTTCAACAATGATTTTAGATACTGATTTTGTGATTGATCTGCTTGAAAATAAAGTAGAAGCAGAGAAAAAAATGAGTGAATTAGAACAGAGATCAATACCTATTTCAATCACTTCTATAGCAGTCTTTGAACTTGTGCGTGGTCTTAGTTCTTTTAATGCTGAAATAATGCAAAAGGGATATTTATTTATTGATGCTGTTAATGTTTATATTCTTGATTCAACAGCTGCAAAAATAGCAGGAAAAATTGCACAGCAACTTGACCAAAAAGGTGTGCCTATTAATCCACAAGATTCTATGATTGCAGGTATTGCTCTTAAATATAATGAAGCTGTTTTAACAGGAAACATAAAACACTTTTCAAGAATAGAAAATCTTGTTGTTGAGACTTATTAATTATATCAACATATCTTCTACACGGCCCTGCTTCTTTGGGTATTATATAATTGTTCCACTAAACTTAAAGAACTTGCATTCTTTTCATTTCTATCTTCTCTTAATCTTACAAACCTTGGAAAACGTAACGCATAACCACTGGCATAATTGGTTGATTTTTGAATTTCTTCAAAACTGACTTCCATGATGATTCTTGGTTTTAAGATAACTTCTTTTCCCTGTTCTTCTTTGATTAAAGGCTTTAATAATTCAGTCATATAATTATATGATGTTCCTTCTTCATCCAATTCTTTTAATCCAGTGCTTATTTTTCCTATTTCGAACAAATCACCATTGTCATCCCTGCATGCCAAGGTAAATGATGTCAGCCATCCTGCGCGTTTTCCTTCACCATATTCAGCTTTAACAATAACAAGGTCAAGACTTTCCATTACTGGCTTTACTTTAACTCCAAAGCCAACTCGCGAGCCAGGCTTGTAATGCGCAACAAGGTTTTTTGCCATCACTCCTTCATTGCCTGCTTCAAGCGCTTCTTTGTAAAAGTCTGTTGCTTTCTGCAAGTTATCAGTGACCATAGCTTCGGAAAGCTTAATTTTTCCTTTTTTTGGTGTTATTATTTTTTCCAATGCTTTTCTTCGCTCCTCAAATGGTTTTTCGATCATTGAATTTCCATTGAGATATATTATATCAAATATGTTTACTTCGACGGGAAATTTTTTTGCAATTTCTTCAATATCATATTTTCTTTTTATTCTTTGAGAAACATTTTGAAACGGCAAATATCGTTTGGTTTTTGCATCAAAACCAACACATTCAGCTTCTAAAATTGCTGTTTTTACGCTGATATGTTGCTTAACTGCCCCAATAACATCAGGAAACTGTGCTGTAACATCTTCAAAATTCCGCGTGTAAAGAATAATGTTGTTTTTTTCAAGGATTTCTATCTGGAGTCTAAAACCATCATATTTGTATTCTAAAATTGCAGGCTTGCCGACCATCTCGAACGCTTCTTCTAGGTCTTTAGCTTTTTGGTATAGCATTACTTTTATTGGCTTGCCCAATTCAATGTCAGTTTCCTCCAATCCCTTTAATCCTTTTTTTCGGATAATAATTATCGTTTTTGCCCAATCGTTGTTGACGTTATAAGCTTCTTCAACCGTTTTAACAAAGTAATTATAGATTTCTCGTGCTAATTCTTTGGTTTGTGCTTCTATTGCTTTTACGTTATGAATGTTTAATGTTTGCACATCTTCGAGGGCTGTTATTATTTTTTCTGCTTTCAAAGTTTTATTAAAATAATACTTGTTTCCTTCACCGGTTAATTCTAAATTATTAATCTGCGGCATTTCACTCCACACAATTGCATCCCTGATACTGCCTGCGCCAACGCCAACTCTCAAATCTTCGAGTATTGTTCTTACAATGTATTTAGCTTCTAAAGGAGCAGCGCTCGTCAATAATTCTGCAATCATCTGCACTTTTTTTTCAACCGTCTCTGGTCCTTCAAGTTCTGCTAATTTTTGCAGGTTAGCAAATACTTTTTCAACACTTAAATGATGGGAAACTAATGTAGCTTGTTTTTTCTTTGTGGTGAAATTCTCTGCAACTTTGCCTAAATCTCCTGTTTTTTTCCATTCCTGCTCTATGTTATGAGCTTCAATTCCTGTTGCAACATTAATTGCCTTGATAACCAATCGTCCAGCAACGCCAATCTTTTTTTCAGCTTCGTATTTGGGATATAATCTGCCTTCCAATAATAGCATAATCATCGGAAGATCTTCGTTGGCTGTTTTTTCAATTAATTCGGCAACATAGCTTGTTTTTTCCAGACGTTTTGAGGTTGCTTCGAGTTTATTGTAGATTTCACCGAGTTGTTTGTACTGCATACTAGTTGCACAAGTTTTATCAAATATAAATATTGTTATGAAAAGTATGTGGAAAGCTTAGAGGAACACTCTAAGCTTTCCACATACTTTGCATCGTAAAGTATATAAGGTAGTTTCTTCAGGATTGTAATCATGGAAACTACTGACTGTATTTATACACGGCGTTCTATTCGAAAATATTTAGATGTTCCTGTTGAATGGGAGTTAGTCGGAAGAGTGGTTGAAGCAGGGACTAAAGCGCCGACTTCGGGGAATATTCAAGAATTTCGATTTATTGTAATGACTGACCCGACCAAGCGCAAACAGTTGGCACAAGCATGTTTACAACAGTATTGGATGGAAAAAGCGCCAGTGCATATTATTGCCTGCGCTGAACTCAAACGTCCAAAGCAGTTTTATGGCATCAGGGGAGAACGATTGTATACTATTCAAAATGTTGCAGCAGCCTGCCAAAATATGCTTTTAGCTAGTCATCATTATGGTTTAGGAGCTTGCTGGGTTGGAGCTTTCGATGAAGCTGCAGTGAAGCGTATAGCTAATATTCCTGACTATGCAAGGCCGCATGCTATTCTTACGTTAGGATATCCTGATGAAGTTGTTCCTGAACCGCAAAAGTATAAATTAGAACATATGCTTTATCTTCAACGATATGGTAATAGAATTAAGAATATTAATGTTGTATTATTACAGTTTTCACCGGTTCTAGCATCTGGAGTTAAAGGAGTAAAGGATTATATTGATAAATCTGCAACTTCTGTATTTGATAAGATCAAACACCATGCTGAGAAATTACATAAGAAACTGAAAGGAGAGAAATAAATATTTCTATTTAAATAGATACTTTTCCTCTTTTTGTTAATTTACTACAAAGGTATACAAATATGTATACTGTAATATATATATCCAATTTTAGAATTATTTATAAATAAGTTTAAACATGAAGAAGAACATAAAAATTGAGTTTTCTTTGGCGAGAAACTCAAACACGATTAAAACGAAAATGTTTAATGATATGTTTTTGGCGAAACAAATCATTTATCGTATTTTGGCAATAACGATTTCTGAATGAGATTACTGTATGAACTACTATATAAAGTTTTTGGTAGTGTAAACTATACTTAGGAGTTCTGCAAAATGCTCATAATAAACATACATAAAAAACTAAAAAGACTAAAGGGGTGTGCAGTATGGATTTTTTTGTAAAAAACGCATTGGACAACGGTAGTAAACTTACCAACAGTGCAGGATTTGAAGTTGGGCAAGCAAATATTAAAGTTATTGGCTGCGGTGGAGCGGGTAATAACATGGTTAACTGGCTTTATCAAAAAGGCATTAAGGGCGCGGAAATTTTTGCTTGCAATACTGATAAACAACATTTGGATATTACTAATGCTGATAAAAAATTCTTAATTGGAAAAGATGTAACGCGAGGCTTAGGCTGTGGAGGATATCCACAAAAAGGTGCTGAAGCTGCGCAGGAATCTATTCAGGATATTAAAGAAGCTGTTAAAGGAGCAGACATGGTATTTGTTTGCGCAGGTATGGGTGGAGGAACAGGAACAGGTTCAGCTCCTATTGTTGCGCAAGCAGCTCGTGATGTAGGCTCCATTGTCATCGGAACAGTAACTATGCCTTTTAAAATTGAAAGAGCTCGTGTTGATAAAGCAGAATTTGGTTTACAGCAATTACGGCAAGTAGCTGATACTGTTATTGTCATTGACAACAACAGGCTGGTTCAAATTGCAGGTAATTTACCTATTCAACAAGCATTTGCTGTTGCTAATGAATTAATCTCAACGATGATTAAAGGCATTGTAGAAACTATTGCAATTCCTTCATTAGTTAACTTAGACTATGCAGACGTTAAAACTATTATGACTAATGGCGGTGTAGCAGCAATTGGCGTAGGCGCATCAGATACTAATAACCGTGTGGAAGAAGCTGTTAAAGGAGCTTTGAGCAACCCGTTATTAGATATTAGTTATGAAGGAGCAACAGGAGCTTTAATCCACGTTCATGGCGGACCTGACTTAACCTTAGAAGAGATCAATCGCGTAGGTGAGTTAGTTACTGAGAGTATGGATGACGATGCAAACTGTATATGGGGAGCACGTGTCAGCGACGACATGAAAGGCAAGCTAACTGTTATGACCATTATTACTGGTGTTCAAAGCCCATGGATCCTAGGCAAAGTGGATTCCAAACGCAAAGAACATAGCAGGGAAATGAAGGAATTAAATGATGAATTAGGCATTGAAATTATTAGATAATTTCAATTTTTTTATTTTTTATGCTCATACCCTATTTAGTCTTTGTGTGGTAGAGAAAGGTTCTTGCCTTCATCTTTTCACCCCCAACGCAATCGATGAAGGCATTTTTTCTTTTTATTTTATTCTATATGTTTTACTTATTTCATTGAGTATGTTATCATGGCATACGTTGTTCGAAGCAATAATTCCTCTGAATAATGGTGTTTCATTGTTGAAAATTAATGGCTTTCCTTCTATATCTGTTACTAAACCCCCTGCTTCCTGAACAATAATGGTGCCAGCACAGACATCCCATTCATTAATTTGCAAATGGTCGCGGATATATGCATCATATTCACCTTTTGCAACAAGACACATCTTATAACACGTGCTTCCTCGAAATTCAAATGTTCTAAAGGGAGAATGTTTCACTACCTCCTTAATAAATTGCTGAGCTGTTGCTTTTGAAGCAGTTACCCGTAAATTTTTAATCTCTGTTTCTTTTGTCACTGATAATTTTCTTGTTTTACCATTCTCTTCAAGATATGCTCCTTGTTTTTTTTCAGCAAAATATAATTCATCACCTATGGGTTTATAGATTACTCCGAGTACAGGAAAGACATTTTCTACTAAACCAATACTAATACTGAATTCTGTTCTATTTTTAAGAAAATGATGGGTACCGTCTAATGGGTCAATAATCCAGACACGGCTTTTTTGAAGCCGTTTTTTATTATCAATTGTTTCTTCAGTAAGAATCCCATCTTCTGGAAAATGTTTTTTTATTTGTTCGGTAATATAATTATTTGCTTCGATGTCTGCTTGTGTTAAAAAGGTATTATTTTCTTTTACTTGTGTATTCATTTCTTTACTGCTTTTGCCATAATACTTCATAACTATGTTGCCAGCATCTTTAGCGAGCTTTTTTGCGAATTCAAGTTCGTTCATTTGATCAATGTTTCTTGTGTTTATTATAAATATAGCCTCGGTTTTGGCATCAGTTCGGCTTTTGATGTATTTATTTTATTGGATTTTTCTCTCTGGCACTCCGAAAAATCCTCACTTATGAAATTAAAGAGCCTCACAAAAAGATGCCAAAAACTACATTTTCACCAGAGCCGCAATTAGTCTTAATGTTTATAAACAGTAGTTTCTTAACTATGTCCATGGAACGCGGAATTTCAGATACTAATATTCTTAAATGTTTTTGAAGATTTAATCTATTAAAGAGCCAAGCTTTATAAAAAGACAGCTGTTCTTTCACTACTATGGCATTACATCTTATTGGCATTGGTTTAGGAACTGAGAAAGATATCACGGTAAAAGGTCTTGAGCTTGTTAAAAAAGCAGATATAGTTTACTTAGAGTGTTATACTTCTCTTTTGCCGTGCAGTGTTGATGATTTAGAAGCCTTTTATGGTAAACAGATTATACTTGTAACCAGAGATGATGTTGAAGCTGATCAGAATAAGATTATTGAACAAGCAAAAACTAAGAATGTTGCCCTGCTTGTTATTGGTGATGCATTAAGCGCAACAACTCATATAGATCTTTTGCTTCGCATTCAAGAACAGCAGATTCCTTTTTCTGTTGTTCATAATGTTTCTATAATGACTGCTGTCGGTGTTGTTGGATTGCAATTGTATAAATATGGCAAAACTACTTCCATTACTTTTCCTGAGAAAAATTTTATGCCTGAAACTTGTTATGATGTGGTGAAGATGAACAAGAATATTGGATTGCATACCTTATTATTGCTTGATCTGCATCCTTCAGAAAACAAGTTTATGACTGTTAACCAAGGATTGCAGTATTTGTTGGCTATTGAACAAAAACGAAAAGAAGATGTTATTTCTGAAGAGAGTTTAGTTATTGGCTGTGCAAGAATTGGCAGTGATAATTTAATTAAAGTTGGTACAATAAAAGAATTGTTAGTGTTTGATTTTGACAAAGCACCGCATTGTATTATTATTCCTAGTAATTTGCATTTTATGGAAGAGGAAGCATTGAAGAAATTATGGAGATGGAAGGGATGATCAATGGGTTTGGATGATATTCTTGTTCCACAAGTTACTGATATTTCTGCAGAACAAGGCAGCCCTGATTATATCACTGGTCTAGATCAACAGTTAGTGCGATTGTTTGAATTAAAAAGAGCGATTGGTTTTAAAATTGAACATGTTTTTCAAGATGGGTTTCAAGCTGCATTGGCGTTAATACGTGATTCACCAGGCATTACTTGTGTTGGAACTGTTAGTGGGCATATTGTTGATTCAGTTACTGGAGCAACTTATCAAGTATCTCAATATCCTGTTGTTCACGTTGATTCGAGTTCTGCAAAAAGAAGATTGCAAGTTCAACTTGGTTGGATAACTGCACCTCGTCGTGTTGAAGCGCAGCGTTTACAAGAAAAAATCAATGAAATAGATCGTTCAGGAGAATTCCATGTTCAAACACTTCAAAGTTATACAACTATTGAGCGTGTACATGGAACACCTCGTCATAGGCATTGTTTTATTTATTATGTTGGTGGTGATGGTGAAATCTATCTTGGATCTTTGGATTTATTATGTGGTTTAACAAGAACTCCTGCTAAAACAGATTTCACCCTAGAAACTTTAGAATTAAAACTTAAAGAACCAGCTCCGAAAAATATTTCAGTTATCGTTGTAAAAAATCCTTCTAAATTTTTATTGCCTGAATTATATCTTGCTTATGAGCATTTACGAGCTTTTGAAGAAGCGTATTTTGGGAAGAATTTATTTAAGAGAGTTCTTAGTGGAGTTCTTAAGGGTGTCAAATATGATCCAGATGTTAGAACCTTGAGGACTTTAAACTATGGTTTTGTTCATGGTCTTATATCAGGTTTCGATTTACCTGGGACAGTTATTGGAAATGATTTATACAGACGTGGAAAACCAAGCCTTTATTTTGGTTCACTTGCAGATCGAAGAGTACTGCCAGGTTTAACTCCTGATGAATATGCTTCTGTACGTTACTTACTAGCAAAATCTGCGGGAGATGCTCTAGGTCTTGTTTTTTATGTCGGTTCTATGGTAGGTATTAGTCCACTGATCCCTTTAATACCATTAAGTTTAGGATATTTAAATACGAGGCGTTTGCAGAGAAAATTAACTGAAGATGAAGGAATCAAGGGTGAAAGTTAATATTCACTATTCTTTGTTCCGAGATCATTATCCCCCTTATGGCAGCTTGAATGCATTAAATTTAAAAATAGGTAGTTTCGACTAGTTTATGGCCAGCGGATTCGATACATAGCCCCATAGAGAAATTAGCTTGAGAAAGCGTTTCATGGAGTGTAGTGGCCAATCATTCTACCCTTTGGAGGTGGAGACCGCGGTTCGAATCCGCGTGGGGCTATAAGCATTTTTGTGTAAATCAAGGGACTTTCTCTTGGTTTACGCAATTTTTTTATATAAAAAAGTAGACTTAATGAATGAAATTCTAAGTAGTTATAGTTCAATAAAATCATACCAAAAAATAACACATTTATTATGCAGTAGAACAACTTACTTCAGAATTCTTAATTGTTGAGTCTGTAGCTTCCCTAATAAAATCTTGACCTTGTATAACTGTTTTTTTGTTTCTTAAAATATATTGAAACCGTAATTGAAAATTAATGATATTATTCTCAACCTCTGTATGAAACTCGAATGATTTTATACAATTCAGAGCCTGTTTTGATAACTTAAATACTTTAGAAGCATCAAATATTCTTAGTCCTGTAATAAAACCTTCTGTATCAATATCCATTACTAAGTTATTAAATTCTTCTGAAAGAGAGTAATTTCTATCTTTAATCTTAAATGTTAAAATATCATTCTCAAAATCATATGAGTGTTCTCCCATACCTAATGCATCAAGGTGTTTCTTTATCATTTTTGATTCTCCCAATATAAGGTATTTTTCTGGAATTTATAAACGTGATTATATGCAATTCATTATTTCTAATCTTAAATACTATTCTTAAATAATAATCTTTTCTCTTGAAAAAAACTGCATAATTTTCATTTTCTTGATAACCAATAAAATATGGTTTCTCACTAACTAATATCTTCTTTAGTTCTTCTTGATTATAAATATTTCGGTCGTAATTACTTATGTGGCTTGCAGCATGTGGACATATAGACACCTTTGAGTTGTATTTCTCTTTCAAGAGGTTATATTCTGAGAAGCTAATCTCTTTTGTGATTCTTGTGGTGTGCATTTTGAATGAACCTCTTTTGTAAAAATAATAATAATAAAATTAAAATTCTAATTATATAAATTTTTCCTCTTAATAATTTTATTTGAGAAATATCTCCTGCAAATCTCCGCGTGGGGCTATTTATATTTTTGTAACCCAAATGGGAACACATAAAAACTTCTTATGATTTTATCTGCAATACAAAAAGCTAATGAGATAAATCAAGACAAAGCAGGCTGTCGATTTATCACGTTAGATGCTAAAAGGAATGAAAACAGAGATTTAGATTCAATTCATTTTTATAAAAAACTTGGTTTCAAAATGTTAAAAGAAAGAATTAAGGGAACAACGCCAATGTATTTAGATCTAAAATTACCTACTGATAATTAAATTTAGTTTTTGATGCTTCTTTTATCAGATTAACTCTTGCTTTATTTGGTCTTTGTTCTTCTGCAAGGACATCTTTAATAAAATTGATTGCTTCAATACCTTTTAAGGTAGGTGTTGCTCTGATTGGTTTTGCCATTTTTTCGCTCCGAAAACTTCTTTATTCTTAATGTATTTAAGTTTATTGGTTTAAATGTTTTTCTATTTTTAAGTTAAACATTTAAACCAATAAACTTTTATATTGCTTATGAAGAAATTTTATCAAGGCATAAATATGATGAAAATTACTTTGACCAGTATTATGATAATGGTGTTTACAAGCTTATTTTTATTGGGATGCAGCCAGCAGGAACAAGTTTTTAAAATGGGTTTTATTCCTGCTGAAAATGCAGCAGAATTAACCCCAAAAGCAGAAGTATTGGGGAAATTTCTTGAGCAGGAAATGGGAATGAAGGTGGAAATTCTTGTTCCTACTGCGTATGAACCATTAATGGAAGGACTGCGTTTTGGTCATTTGGATGCGGCTTACATGGATGGAGGGCCAGCATGGTTGGCGTATAAAACAAGCGGCGCAGAAGTTGTTTTAACAGAAATTAAGGACGGTTCTCCTTTTTATTATGCTGAAGTTTTTGCACAAGCTGATAGTGATATTGCTTCTTTAAATGATGCAATTGGCAAAAAAATTGCATTTACCAGCTGGACAGGTTCCAGTGGTTTTGTTATGCCTATCGGCACGTTAATTGAACGAGGCTTGATCACTGTTGAAGGAAATGATTTTCCAGCTTTAGAGAGAGCATTGCAGCAATCATTTACCAGCACTGTTGTTTCAGGTGGCTATAAGCAATCAATGCAGCTTCTCCTTGATGGAACCGTTGATGTTGTTGGCGGCAGTCATGATGCTTTAGAAAAATATGTTGATGAAGGGGATCGTAAAAAATTGAAATCTGTTGAAAGATTGGGCAAAGTTCCTTCTCATCCTGTTGTCGTACGAAAAGATCTTTCACCTGAAATAAGAGCGAAATTTGTCGCTGCAATGCTGAAATTGAATCAACCAGAACATCTTCAGGTTTTAAAAGATCTTTATGGTGTAGATGGTTTGGTTACTGCAACTACTCAAGAACATCTTGGTGATTTCGGGCCAAAATTAGATGCTTTAGTAGGATTGCATGATAAAGTATTGAAGAAATAAATTTTTTTTCATCTTTTTTCATCCGTAACCTTTATTAAGTAATTTAGTTTAAATTAATCATGCATAAAGAACGACAGGTACTTATTTTTAGTATTCTTATGTTATTACTCTTTTTAGGGTTAGGATATGGTTATTACTACCAATACCAGCAGAATCTTCGTTTAGATACAGCGTTAGGGAACTTACAAGATCAACTTGTTACTACAAAATCTGATCTTGAAAATCAAGTGCAAGGGGTTAATCAACAGCTGCAAGCAGCTTTAGATGAAAAAACTGCTGCGTTGTATACAGCATTAGAGAAATCTGAATCTCTGCAATCTAAAAAAATCAGTGGTTTAACAACCAATTTAGTGCAATTAGAAGAAGAAAGCAAATCAAAATTAGGAGAACTAGAGTCAAAAATACTTGATATTAATATTAAAAGTGAAAGTTTTACTGCCATTATTGAAACGGTTATTAAAGGCGTTGTTGGTGTCAGAACTAATAAGGGAGTAGGCAGCGGTGTCATTGTTACTGAAGATGGCTATGTTGTAACTAATTATCATGTTATTGAAGGTATAAGTAAATTAAGTGTTGTTACTTCTTCAGGCAAACACTATGCTGCAAAAATTATGTCATACAGCGATACTGCTGACATTGCTGTGCTTAAAATAGTAAGTAATGACACTTTTTTTGACCTTAAATTTGATGATTTAGAAGATCTTAAAGTCGGGCAAAAAGTAATTGCTTTAGGGAGTCCTTTTGGGCTCGACTTTACCGTCACTGAAGGTATTGTTAGTTCGCTTAAGCGGAAAAATGCTTATGGTTATTCTGTTGTTCAAACTGACGTTCCTATTAATCCTGGGAATTCAGGAGGGCCATTAATCAGCGCAAATGGAAGAATAGTGGGTATTAACTCGTTTAAAACACAAGAATCAGAAGGCATTGGATTTGCCATGAATCCAGACACTGTTGAAAAATTAGTTGAAGAAACAATTGCTCATTATGCTGAAAGTAAAGATACGTAATAAGTCTTCTTTAGGTTTTAGCACCAGTTCAGCTTTGAGATGTGATTAAACATTGGATTTTTCTCTCTGGAACTCCGAAAAATCCTCACAGCAAATATAAGAACAGCTTCACAAAAGTAGGTGCTAAAACCCCAACTTATTACGTACAACTAAAGAATAACTTTATAAATACTTCTCGGTTTTTTATTCATGATGGGTGGATCGGCACATGCTTGTCTACACCGGAGATAAGATTAAATAAATACTTATTCTCCACATCTTTATGCGATTTGAGGTAAGACTATGGCAAGAATGTACTCAAGAAAAAGGGGTAAATCAGGGTCAACAAAACCTGTAATCAAGAAAGTTCCTGGCTGGATGCGCTATAAAGCTCCAGAAGTTGAATTATTAGTGGCAAAATTAGCTAAAGATAAACATCCTGTTTCAGAAATCGGCATGATTTTACGCGATGTTTATGGAGTGCCAAGTGTTAAGGTTGTTACAGGAAAATCTGTTACCGATATATTACATGACAAAAAATTGTCTCCTGAAATTCCCGAAGAATTAATGAGTTTATTGAAGAAAAATGTTGCTTTGTTAAAGCATATGGGCGCTCATAAACAGGATATGACTGCTAAACGCGGATTGCAATTAACTATTTCTAAAATCAACCGGGTTGTTAAGTATTATAAATCTTCAGGAGCATTGCCAGCTGATTGGAAATATGATCTTGATAAAGTTAAATTGTTAGCAGAATAAAAAAATAATTTTTTTAATTATTTATAATATATTTCTTACTTTATCAATATGCTCAACAATTTCATTGCCTTTTTTTGTTAAGGTTAAAAGTTTTAATCTTCCTTGTTTATTGAATACAATTAAACCAGCCTTTTCCATCTGCTGCAGAATTTTAACGACATGGGAATACGTGCAATCAATATTTTTTGCTAACGATGAAGCATAAACTGCATTCTTTGTGTTGTATAGACCAAGCAACATCATTGTTGGTTTTTCTCTAAAAACAACATTAAATATTTCCTTATTCTTAAGACCTGTTTGCACCCAACTCACCCTTTATCTTGTAGATACTGCTATTATATAAATGTTTCCTATATATTAAGATATATATGTTACAAAGATTTTTGTAACATATATATCTTAACAATTACAAAACTTTATAAAAATTACTCTTAAGGTTCAAGTATGGAGCAGATTTACTTTCCTTTCGATGTTGTTCGTGACGAACAAAAGCGTCTTATGCAGGATATTTCTGCTTCTTTGCAGCAGCAAAAGAATATCATTGCTCATGCTCCTACTGGTTTGGGAAAAACAGCTGCAGCTTTAGCGCCAGCTTTAACGTATGCTCTTCAACAAGATAAAACAGTATTCTTCTTAACTTCTCGGCATACGCAGCATTTGATTGCGTTAAAGACTTTGCAAGAAATACAGGAAAAATATCACCTTGATTTTTCAGTAGGAGATATTATTGGCAAAAAATGGATGTGCGCATTGCCTGAAGTCACTACCTTATACAGCAATGAATTTGCTGAATTTTGCAAAAAACTGCGCGAAGACACTAAATGCGGGTTTTATGCAAAAACCCGCAAGCAAACTATGGGATTAACCGTAGAAGCAAAAGATACTTTGCATCAAATAAAAACGAGCATACATGACACTGAGAAAATTATTACTCTTTCGAAAGCAGCTAATCTTTGTCCTTATGAAATTGCTCTTGAGGTGTGCAAAACAGCCAAAGTAATTATTTGTGATTATTATTATCTTTTTAATCCCTCAATTAGCGAAAATTTTCTTAAGAAGATAGATAAAGAATTAGAACAATGTATTGTTATTGTTGATGAAGCTCATAATCTTCCAGGACGTTTGCGGGAGTTTGCTTCTGAAAAATTATCTGGGATTGTTATGAAGAATGCCATTAAAGAGGCAAAAAAATTTAATTATACTGAAACTATGGGATATCTTGCAGGTATTAATGAAGTTATTGTTTCTTTAATGCAGAAATTAGGCGAGAGAAAAGAGATGCTTTTGCCAAAGCAAACTTTTGTTGATGAAATTAATAAAGTCCGGGACTATTTGCTTCTTATCAATGATCTTGAGTTTGTTGGCGATGCAATAAAAGAAACGCAAAAAAGAAGCTTTATTGCAAGCATTGCTCGATTTCTTAAATCGTGGTTAGGCACTGATGATGGCTTTACTCGCATATTATCTTCAGAATATGGACGAGAAGGAAATTATTACTTATTATCTTATCGGTGCTTAGATCCAGCAGTTGTTTCTTCTGTTGTTGTTAATAACGCCTACAGCACTATTTTGATGTCAGGAACCTTAACCCCAACAGAAATGTATCGTGATTTGTTAGGTGTTGAGAGATGTCTTGAAAAAGAGTACAAAAGTGGTTTTTCTTTATTGAACAGGCTAGACATGGTTGTGCCATTGACTACAACGAAGTTTACTGAACGAAGCGAGCAGCAATTTATGGAAATAGCACAACATTGCGCAAGATTAAGCAATGTTATCAAAGGAAATGTCTTGATTTTTTTCCCGAGCTATGCGATTATGGGAAATGTTAAACGTTATTTTTCTTCAAAAGTCACTAAAACAATATTTGAAGAAAGTCCTCGTCTCACTAAAGATGATAAAACTAAGCTATTGGATAAATTTAAGTCTTATAAAAATACTGGTGCTGTATTGTTATGCGCTGCTTCAGGAAGTTTTGGTGAAGGGATTGATCTTCCTGGTGATCTTTTGCAAGGTGTTATTGTTGTTGGTTTGCCCTTACAACAACCAGATCTTGAAACGCAGGAGCTTATCAAATATTTCGATTTGAAATATGCGCAAGGATGGAATTATGGCTATGTCTATCCCGCATTTCAAAAATGTTTACAAAATGCTGGAAGATGCATACGCACAGAAACAGATAAAGGTGTTATTGTTTTTCTTGATAAACGGTATATATTGCCTATGTATTATCGTTGTTTTCCTGAATATTTGGAGATGGAAGTAACTCGTGATTATGAACCATTGATCGATGAATTTTTCAGGAGAACATAGCTGGAAGAAATGTACGTAATAAGTCTTCTTAGGTTTTAGCGCCGGTTCAGCTTTTCATGTGATTATTAATTGGATTTTTCTCTCTGGAACTCCGAAAAATCCCCAATAAAGATATTGAGGAGCTTCACAAAAGCAGGCGCTAAAACCCCAGACTTATTACGTACGAAGAAATAGACTATTTATCTCTTAATTATCTTCGCAATTCCTTTATGAGTATTAACTTCCACCACTTCACAAGTTTTTATTATCTTGGTGCAATTTCCTGTGCCAATAATAGCTGGAATCTTCATTTCCCTGCTTATGACTGCAGCATGGCTTAAGATGCCGCCTTCTTCGGTGATAATAGCTTTGATGTTGGTTAAGTAAGGAATAATATCAGGAGATGTTGCATGAATAACAAGGATTTCTCCTTTTTTGATATATTTGTAATCTTCGTTATGGTGAATCACTATGGCAGTTCCTGTTACTTTGCCAGGATATGCGGAAACTCCCTTAATCTCATTACCTTCGTTTTTATTGATCTTTATTTTCTTGAAAAAATCAAATGCTTCTTTTCCTTGGAGAATAATATCATCATTGTTTTCTTGGGTAAGGTAGACAAATGCTTGCTTTCGTTGTTTAATTAATTCTTTATCTCCTTTTTGTTTTGAGGTTAGTAAGATTGTTATTTCATCAGGTAATAACCATACAATTTCTTTATTGCTATCTAACTCTAATCTCTTTGCTATTTCTTCAAACATATCTTTCACATAATATGATGTTTGTTCCACATGTTCAACACGCCAGCTTCTAAAATAAATACATTCATTTACTGTTTTTAACCTTAGTTGATCATTATGGTCTAACTTATTAATCAATTTTTCAAATGTTTTTTTCCTTTTTTGTTCTTCATCTTCTAGAAGTTTGAGTTCTTGTTCTGGATTTTTTATTTTTTTTGCTTGTTGCAGATAATACTCTTCATCATAAAAATTCATGAACATACCTTTTTCTTTCATGAAGGAAAATAATGTAACATGCTCATTTATTTCTTTGTCAATGTTTTTACTTTCTTTTAGTTTAATGGCTATTTTTAATAATGACTTTCGTTCTTCTAATTGAACTCCAAATTTGACTGGTGTCAATACGACATTAAAATATTCATCAAGATTGTTTGAAAAATACTTTTTTAGAATGTTTTTTGTTTCTTGTTCGAGCAATGGTTCGATACATAAAGGGAAATAGATAAATGGACCATAAAGCTTGGCAATCATTTGAAGATTTGCATCTAAATAACAGTTTGTTTTGGTTTGGATTTTGATGTACATACAATATCACTTTTATGAAGTTTTAAACAATTCGAATTCCACTAATCTATTGATTGGTGGTGGAATTCGTAAGCGTCAAGAACCACCCGATGGAAGTCCGTCGTGAACTTCGTTCATGCCATCCGGTCTTTGACCGGTGGTTCTTGACAAAAGCAAGGACAGGAAGCTATTGTTCATCTTTATGGTAAAGTGCCAATACGTAAACAATATTCCTTCAATTATGTAAGACAGACGAGATGAACCCATATATAATTCTCTTGTTCCTTTTCTACTGTATCGCATAGGTTTTCCAATCTCTGGATTATTTTTTATTTTACTTACTTGCTTAATAATCTTCTCTTTCAAGTCTTTATTCTTAATCTTTTCAAATTCCTTCCTAAACTGAAGATCAAATATGGCATCTACCACTTTTTCATTTCCTCTATGAATTCATCAAATCCCATACTTATACCTTTGCCTTCCTCAATTCGCTTGAATGCTTCCTCAGTCCGTCGTGCAAATTCTAAATCATCTTTAAAGTTCTTATCAAGGTTATCAGCTTTCTTCATGATGATTTGGTTGTTATTCCTTATAATAATCAGTTTATCACCTTCCTGCATATCTTCTCTCATTTCAGTAGGTATCACTACTTGTCCCCTGGAACTCATTCTTGTTATTGCAACTTCCATATATTATCACCAAGTAAGATTAATCTTATGTGATATAAATACTTTTTGGTTCTTGGTATTTCTGATGCTCCTTCTACAAATTTATTTTTCCAATTATATATAACTACTGTTAAGTGAATATTTAAATATAAGTGGTTTTTACTCATAGGATGCATGAACATTGGTTTAATCGAGTATGGAAAAGGGCAAGAGATAGTATTTTAGTTACTCCCCAGAATTATGATCCTGATTTTAGTGAATTTAATCAAAGACTAGCTGATGCTTGGGAAAAAGTAAAAGATGTTTCTGAACCTTCACAAATAAATATTCCTATGAGTAGAATTGGTCAATTAGCAGCTATTAGGGCATGGCAGGATCCAGGACATTTTTATGCTCGTTCTGGCAGTCCAAGTCATGATGCTTTACATTATATGTTATTACGGGCAGAAGCAGGCTATATTTCAGATGTTGAACAGCATGTAGCAGCAGCATCTTTTCCTGCAGGAATGTCTGCAATTGATACTGTTATTGAAGAATTAGTAAGGCATATTCCTAAGGCAAATAGAAAAAATATTTTATTTCTTCAAGGAAAACAAGTCTATCCACAAACGTATAAAGTTCTTGGTGAGGGCTTAGAGGAAAAAGGTTTATTGCCTTCAGTAAAAATTGACACAACTAATTTAGGTGAAGTACAAGATGTATTACAACGACATAACCGAAAAGTGGTAGGCATATTTTATGAACCTGTAACTAATCCTACCATTCAATATACTGATACAAGAGCCTTGGCTGCATTAGCACATTCTTTTGATGTTCCGGTAATTGTTGATGCCACTTTTTTAACGCCTTATGAACAACAGCCATTGAGAATGGGAGCAGATATTGTTATTCATAGCGCTACTAAATATCTCAATGGAGCAGGAGACATGTTGGCGGGTGTTGTTGTTGCACCTCTTAGTTTTGTCCATGGAAATGGTTCAGTAACAGGCATGAAAGAAGTGCAAGAAAGAGCAGGAAGAGTGCTTGATCCAAAGTTAGCTTTTACTCTCGCAGAAAGGGTTCAACATCTTGGTTTACGTATGGAAGATCACGTAACTAATGCTTGTCATGCTGCTGATTATTTAGACAACTCAGAATTTGTTGAACGAGTTTATTATCCAGATTTAGGCAATGGAACAAGATCTGGTACTGCAGGCGGTGTGTTAAGTTTTGTTTTAAAAGGCGTTGATGGGTCTGAAAAAATTGCTCGTGAAAAAGCATTAATTCAATATTTAATCACGCATAAAGATTCTGCTCCAATTAGTTTTTCAGTAGGTTTAGGCGATACGCAATATCGTATGATTGGTTTAAACACTTTAGGTTATCTTACTTCACATGAACCAGGACTTGTAAGGTTTGCGATCGGAAGAACGTTTGAAGTAGGCAGAGTAATAACGTTTTTAGATACAGCATTGAATCATGTTTACAAAACACATTAAATTTAAATTAACGGTGTAACTACTTATGTTTATGGAACAACCTAACAATTCAGCATGCTACAGCAAATTTGTTGATGCTTGGCATAAAGCTATTTATCCTGCGCGTCCAAGTCTGCAAGAAATAGATATTTTTGATGAACTGATGCGTGATTTTAAACATAAAAAATTACTTATTCTCGGTTCTACTCCAGAATTTCGTGATTTGGGAGCAAAAAATAATCTTCAGGTTACTTGCGCAGATGCAAATTCTGATATGCTTGAAGGCATGAAGCAATTAATGTATTATAAAAATACTCATGAGCAATTAGTTGCCTGTAATTGGTTGGCATTGCCGTTTCAAGATAGTAGTTTTGCTCTTGTTTATGGTGAGCAATCTATCAATGTTCTTCCCTTAGAGCAATGGGAGCATTTTTTGCAAAATGTTTTTCGTGTCTTGGAACCAAATGGCAGATTTGTTCTCAAAATTATGATGCGAAAACCCGGTGACGAAAAGAGTATTTTGTCTACGTTTAAAAAAAGAAATTATGATCTTGCTTATATTAAACTCAAAGCTTTTGGTTCGTTATTGCCATTGACTAATAATAGTCTTTGCATTGGTGATAGTGTAACGTATGTTACTGATCTTTTTAAAAGAAGCATAGTTTCTTCTGAATGCTATCAGCGTTTTTTGTATCATGTTGATGATATAGGAAAAAGTGGATTGCGCGCTTATATGATGGATAAAGAATTGTTTGAGCTGCTATTAAGCAACTATTTTCATATTGAAAAAAAAGTACATGGCGCAGATTTTGAATTTCATGAGCATCATCCTATTTATGTATTGAAGAAAAAATAAATTTATTAACTAGAAAATAACTAAGTTTGGTTATTTAAGCTTTAAAATGTACAAGGGATATAATTCTGGATCAACTTCTGCATTATAACATGTATTAATAATATCAAAGTATTTTTTCATTGCGCTTTCAATATCTTTTTCAGTAGGCATATAAAATGTAAATTCCCTGTCTTTCATACCAGCTTTCTCAAAGAATGCAAATTCTTCTTTAGTAATAATGCCTTTTTGAAACAATTTTTCTGCAGCGTTATAAACATTTTTTAACATTACTCGTTCGTTTTCAGTGTTATAAACAGTTAGATACAAATTTCTTCCAATATAATTATATAATGGTTTTTTACTTCCTTTTTTTCGATACTCTTTAATTACTTGTTCTTCATTGATTGTTTCATGCTCCTTTCTAATGTATATTCTTGGCATAAAAATACCATGAGGCTTAAGCATTTTTTGTACATTCTTTAAAAGTATGTTGATTCCTTCTCTTTGAACTAAATTGATTACATTATCCGCTAGAATAATATCAAATTTCTCATCTAAAACCGTTTGCAGCCAATTGCCTTCGACTAATTTTTCATGTGGTTTTGCTGTTACTTCTTGTTTAAGGTATTCAAAATTATATCTGCTGAAATCAAGGCAGGCAATTTGAACCTTTAATTCACCACAGAGATTTCTGTATTCTGGCGTTGCGCCGAGAATTAAAACTTTGCACTCTTTGCCAACTAATTTTATTTTTGACTTTATAATCTCTAAATCTTTTTTTGATGCTCGCGCAGGTCCGGTATAATATTCCCAATGATGCACAAATTCATCACTCCAGTCTCCTTTCATGTGGTCACCTTTGCAACATAGATTGGTGCATACACTGTGTAGGAATATTCTTCAGCTCTTTCTTTTGCAAGTATAAAAAAATTATTTTCTCTTAATAATTTTTCCCATAGTTCAATAGGTGGAAACACTGAAATTATTTTATGAGCTTCTTTGTAAACATTATTGAATTCATTTTCAGTAAGAAGTTTTTTCTCAAATAATTCCCTAATATAATCAAAATATACTCTCCAATATGATTCAAAATTTTGTTGATTATACCACGTACTTGACCATGAAATCTTTGAGTTCATCCTGAGATTGTATTTTAAATTTCTTAATTTTCTTGTTGTTCTAAATTCTTCAATAATCTCTTCTGGTTTTCTTAATTTAATGTTTTTGTTGTAAACAAATTGTCGGAGAATAAAAATTCCTTCATTTTTAAGAGCTCTTCTAATTATCAAAAGAAGTTTTGTATATTCTTCCCAAGCAATGTTATTAAAAGAAGCGTCACCGATTACTAAGTCATACCTATTTTTTTCATCAATTTCAAGCCAGTTTTTAATCATAATTCTCTCATTATTCTGATTATTAGGTATCATGAAATTTTTCATATTTTCAATAACGTCTTTATTGATATCAACTACTGTGGTTTTGAAACCTGCTTCAAGACAAATATCGCGTAATGAAGCAGTAGCACCAAGAATTAATGCAGAATTTTTTCCTTTTGTATATTTCTCGATCAAATGTTTATATATCTCAATTTCTTCATCAGACGGTTTTGATGCGTAATAATTCTCTTCATTGAAAATTTTGTTCCAGTATTGTATATTGTGGATACTTGGTTCCATTACCTATGACCTGTCTTTACTCAAGTTCTACTAAAATATGTTTTTTGTCAGGGACAGAAACATACACCTCTTCACCTTTTTTTAAATCTAAACTTCTTACTACATTATTATTCAAATAAATACCAAGTCGCTCTCCTGATAATTTGACTATTCTCTGCTTTATTTTAAGAGGAGCTTCTCGTAATTCTTCAAGCACTTTCTTGCTTGATGTTTTTTCAAACTCAAAATAGTCGCAGTTTGGACATTGATAGCTTAGAGATTTATTTTTAGCGCCGTAAATTGCTACCTCTACTTCCTTTAAGTTAGTGTTACATTTTGGGCATTTCATAGTAGTATCACCTACATTAGTTTTGCATTTATAACAGATAGTACATCATCTTCAATTTTAAATACAAGATAATAACCATCTTTTTCAATTTCAAACACATCACCCTTTTTTCGAGGGTTTTTTATACTAAAAATTAATTCAACTACTTTATCCCAAGGTACGTCCTTAGCATGTTCCTCAAGATAATGTTTAGTTGGACGTATTTCAGTAAAATAAACAATGTTTTTCATCTTGTACTACATTTATGTAGTCTTTTTTACTATATAAATTTTTCTAATTTTTAAACAGATTTTTTTTAGAATCGGTAATCTATATTTTCCTTATAATTCCTTTCTCTCCATCAACTTCAATCATATCATTGTTTTTGAAAACCTTAGTTGCAATCTTCGTTCCCACAATGCAAGGCTTATTCATCTCTCTTGCAACAATGGCTGCATGGCAAGTTATGCCACCTTCATCAGTGATAAAGGCTGATGCTTTCTGCATGGCAACAATGTATTCTGGGTTTGTTGTAACAGCAACCAATATATTTCCTTCTTCAAATCTTTGTAAGTCTTCTCTTTTAGTTATTACCTGCACTTTTCCGATGGTTTTGCCTTTGCTTCCTACGATCCCTTTAATTTCATGTATTTGTTCAGTGAGCTGTTTCTCAATAAAATTATTTAATATTTCTTTTCCTTGTTGTGTTGTTATAGTCTCTCCATGCATCTCAACAATAAAAGCTTCTTTTCGTTTTTCAATAATTGCATCAATCTGTTTTTTAGATAGCATTGTTTCTTCAGGAAGTAAATAACCGAGATCTTTGTCATTAACTAAATGTAATCTCTTTGCAAGTTGTGTTACAAGCTTTTGTCCAAGATAGAATGCTTCTCTGCGGTATTCATCACGTTTGTCTTTAATATAAAGGAATTTCTGGTATACTTTTATAATCTCCTTATTTTTAACATGAAAATCAGGATGATTTTCATATTGTTCATTATTATTTATTTTGAATGAAAGCACATATTCACGGATTTGTGTACTATCTAATGGTTTTACAAAGGGATCTGTATTACCAATCCAAGGCGCATGTTCTTTTACATACTCTATTCTTTTATTGGTGTCATGTTCTTTTTTGAAATAATCTGCAATTCTCAGTAGAACTGCTTTTTCAGAAGGATGTGAATAATGTTTGATTGCATCTTCTACTTTTTCTGGTGGCAATTCCTGTTCTAAAGCTTCTTTGAAAATAATTGCCATAATATCAACTAAATAAAATGATTTCCACAATATGACACAAAAATTAATCAACCCATTATAATAATCCTTATAATAACTTTTCAACTGTTCAACAGAAGTTTGCTCTGAAATCACCATGTTATTTACAACTGCAATAAAATGACTGCCTTTTTCTTCTAATTCGTTGATAATAACATTCATTAATAGCGGGTCTTTTTTTAAGTCATGGTACAGTTTCTTATTCAGTTTTTTCTGTGCGCCTTTTTCACGATATAGACTAATCCAGCCGTCTTTGCCATCTGCCCTTACTGCATCTTCTTTACCTAATTCTTGTTTTAATAATCTTGCTTCTCCGACCACTGCGGAATAGCCATACAAGAAGGAATATTCACGTTTAAGAATGAATTCGTAATTTTTATTATAATCTTCTTGAAATGGAGGCATTCAACTTAGTTAATCAACAGAATTTTAATATGTTTCTATTATCTTTAATATTCTTCTCCTTCCTCTGTCGTTAAGATTCCTATTAGTTTACTAAATGAATTTCCAGAGGCAAGCCTGTCAATAACTTCACTAAAACTCTCATTATTTTCCTTTTTCAGTAATAATTTTTTATAGGAACTTTCTGTAATGGTAATACATTTTGTTGCCATATTAATGTAAATGTATGTACATGTAGTTATATTTTACGGTTTAGCTATTATACTTCATCCATATCCCTATAATTTCTGAAACTATACACTTAAAAGAAAAAATAAATAAATTATCATTGATATAATTGCTCTTTTGGTCCTGAAGATGTAGTTTATACTATCTCAGACCTAGTTAAAGAAATAATAGAAGAATTGTTTAAAGTATTCAGAAACACTGGTTGCTTTAGCTAAAGAAATGTACTGGTATTCAGTTTTGTTCTGTGTTTTAGCTGATGATTGTTTCTGCATAACTAACACGAATGGCGATACTTATATTTAAATGTTGTTTATTTTTGTACGTGAAAGTCTTGTAAAAATTGTTCTGGCGTTACTATTTTTATGTTAAAATATTCTTTTAATACTAATAAATCCTGATCTCTTGTAACAATAATGTCTGATTTCGATGCAGTCGCACAAGCTATGATATGGTCATCAAGGGGATCTCTACTAATTTTTTCGATAGTTATAATATTTTTACAAATAGTTGCATAACTTTTAATACATTCTAAAATATCATGAATTTCTGTTTCTTCAAGATGAAAATCTCTTTTCAAAACTCTTGTTGTTTCAGCAATTATTTCATTTGATATAATTATTTGTAGCTCTGAATCAAGACAAAGCTGTACAATTTTATAAGGATCACCATTCCAGAAAATACTTGAGATTAAGATATTAGTATCTACTACAATACGGATCAAAGTTGCCTGCCTTTTTTAATTAATTCTTGAAGATATTTTTCTCTAAGATTTCTTTTCTTTGCAAAAGATACACCCCATGCATGAATATCTTCGAATAATTCTTTAGATGATGGTGTTTTAATCTTTTTGAGAATTAAGGTATCATGTTTTCCAGTAATAGCAAATGTCTCTCCATCCTTTAAACCAAGTTGATTTCGTATATTCATAGGTATAACTATTTGTCCTCGCGATGATAATTTTGTTAAAACCGTTTGAGTCATATTCTCACCTAATAAGATAATAAGATATACTTACTTATAAAGTTTATGAAAAATGATTAATTATTTATAGTAAGTCAAAGACCTATTGTTTATGCTTAATCTTCAATCAACTATCCAACTCAATAATGGCATCAATATTCCACGATTGGGCTTGGGAACGTGGAAGACTGCTCCTGGAAAGGAATGCGAGCAAGCTGTTTTAGATGCATTAAAAGTAGGGTATCGTCATATTGATACTGCTGCAATTTATCGCAATGAGGAAAGCGTTGGAGCAGCGATTAAAAAAAGTGGTATTCCTCGGAAAGATATTTTTCTTACTACTAAATTATGGAACGATGATACTAATGATCCGCGGTTAGCGCTTGAACAGAGCCTGAAAAAATTGCAAACTGATTATGTTGATTTGTATCTTATTCATTGGCCGGTTAAAAATAGGCTTGATGCCTGGCGAAATTTAGAGGAATTGTATGATGAAGGAAAGTGCAAGGCAATTGGGGTTAGCAATTTTCTCGTGCATCATTTGGAAGAATTATTATCTGTTTGCGATATAGTTCCTGCCATTAACCAAGTTGAATTTAATCCTTATTTATATCAAAAAGATCTTTTGAAATTCTGCCAGAAACATGGTATTCAGTTGGAAGCGTATTCTCCATTAGCACATGGCAAAAAATTGGCTGATAAAAAGCTTGCAGCAATAGCTCGAAAATATAATAAAGATCCTGCACAAATATTAATAAGATGGAGCTTGCAGCACAATCTCGTTGCTATTCCCAAATCAGTTCATCCTGGGAGAATTACATCTAATGCAGATGTGTTTGATTTTCAGCTGAGCAAAGAAGATATGCAGCAGTTGGATGCAATGAATGAAGATCTACGGATGTGTTGGTTTATTGATGAAGATGAATTGCTGCCGAAGAAAGTGAGGTAATTATACATGTCCTATGGAATACTTTATGTTGAAAATGAAGCAATAGCCGGCAGTATGGTAAAGAGGATGCTCGAAAAAAGAGGTCACTTTGTTTTTCATTATGATTCAGCCGAAGCTTGCTTGGATGATTTAAGAGATTTAGATTTGCGGTATGATCTTGCGATTGTTGATCGCGAACTTGGCGTGCGTTATAGTGGTGATGATCTTGTTATTGCATTAAAACAAAAATATTCTCGAAGACCTATTCTTTCAATTTCTTGTTATCCTGAAAAAGCACCTGATGCTGACTCTTTTTTAAAAAAGCCATTTGGGATTGATGATTTAGTTAGAAAAATTGGCGAAATAATGACAAGCAAATAATTGGCTATTTTTAGGGTCTACATTAATATTTATTTTATTAATTAGGGTCTACAAATGATTATCCCCACTTTGAAAATATTTTTTCATAAGTATCAATAAATGCTTTATAGCAAAATGTTACTATCTTTTGATATTTTTCAGGCTCTAATTTAGTTAAATCAGCTTTGTGACCTTCAGATAGAGCTGTATAATATTCGTTTCTGGTTTTGTTTTTGATTACTAATGGTGGCAGATTATTCTGCAATATGATAAGATTGATTAACATTCTTCCTGTTCTTCCATTCCCATCATAAAATGGATGTATCTTTTCAAACTTTTCATGAAAAATACTGGCAAGAATTAATGGATGCAGTTTTCTCTTATGTTGTTCATGCCATTTTAATAAAATGTTCATATCAATTTCAACGTATTTTGCTTCAGTCGGCGTAAATTCAGCACCAAATACTCTTACGTTTTGCTTTCTAAACGATCCTGTCCTCTGGTCAATATTTTTAACCAGTCTTTGATGAATATCTATAATTATTTCCTTGTTTATTGTTGGTTTTTCTTTAATAATATAATCAAAGGTATCCTTTTCATTAATATGGTCGTAAATCTCCCGCAAATCCTTACCTTTTGGTGTTATGTTTTCATTAAGCAGCAGATTAGTTTCCTGCAATGTTAATGAATTTCCTTCAATGGCATTGGTGTTGTAAATATATTCTGTTTTAAAATCTTTAAACATATCTTCTTTTAGTTTTTCATCATCTATATCCAACTTTTTCTTGAAATCTTGCTTGATTTCTTCGATTTTCTTAAGCTCTTCAGATGAGAGAAACACTATGTTCCAATCTTCCTTATCTTCTTTCATATTTTTGAGAATAAAATTAACTTTTGTTGAAGAAATTCTCTTTATTTTCTTATTTAATTCTTTTTTAGAAATAGGATCTTTGCCTAAATAAGCAACGGTTTTCTTTTTTACTTTATTACCTACTCTAGCTGAAACACGGGCATAATAATAGTTTTTTCCTTGTATGTTCTTCTTTTCAATGTGCATGGTATGATTATTAGGGTCTACATATATTTAAAGATTGTGTTTTAGGGTCTACAATTATTATTTTTGGGAATAAAGTTGCACAAATATTGTGGACTAAACAGCCTTTTGCTTTTGTTATTGAATCTGAAGAAATACGTGCGAGCTTTAAAGGTTATTTTGATTATTTCTGGAAAAATAAAGACACAAAATAGCTCTTAATTGTTTTATTTTTGTTCTTTAATTTTTAACTCTAGTTGTTCTAAATTTATCTTTTGTTTGATAATATTAATTACAGTGCTTATGGTTGTTTCGACAGTTTTAAGCTCTTGTTTAAGAGTTTCTCGATTAAAATCTTTTTCAATTTCAGGAAATTTTCTATAATCAGCATAAGCTCTAAACGAATATGTTTTGTGATAAAGTTTTTGCAAATCAAGACTATATTTCTGTTTTATGTTTTCTAGTTTTGCAAAATCTCCAAAATGTTTCTTACTGAAATTTCCAGTTTCAAAAACAAGTAATGCATTAGATACATGTTCAACACAGAGAAATAATCTGCTGAATGATGATTCTAATAGCTGCAGCTCTTCAAAATGATCTATGGTAACTCTCTTGCTTCTCTCTTTAACTTCAAGAAAACAACGTACTCCTAAACCTAATTCTGTTTTAATTTCTTCTTCTCTCATAAAATTGATCCACCTATTTTCTCTGCAAACTGCAGTGCTTTATTTACCTTGTCAGGAAGCTTCATTTTATAGGATTTCTTGAACATTACATCTAATTCTCTGTCATCCTTAGGGCTTAAATCTTTATAATTCATCGCTGCATACATAATATCCCTAATACCCTTTTCTAAATGTCTTTTTAAATATTCTTTTTCAGAAAACTCAAGGCATGACAAGATCTCTCTATAACCTATTATAAATCTCTCTTCAATATCTTGCTTTTTCAAGAAGAATGATCTATACTTTAGATAAATGACCTCTTGTTCACAAGAGTATGGTAGGCCGTTGGTGATATTTTTAAAAAGCATATCTTCATGACTTAAGCCGTTCTCTATTTCTTGAAGTGTGCCAATGATGGGTGAAAATCTAAAATCTATTTTTTTAATGCGTTCTATCAACGCCTTGCTGCCATCTGTTTTTTTAAGGAGAATAAAAATATCAATATCATTAAAATTTCTGTTTATACTTGAACCGAAAAAAATTACGCCTACATAATTATCATTAAGCATCTGTTTCAGTAATCCATTTAATAACGCTGGTTTGTAACATAATTTCTGATCATATTTTTTTTTAATATCATCTAAGAACAACTTAAGAATAGTATTTGCATACCTATGGAAATAATTAAATCTATATATATGGGTTTTTCCTTTAATTTCTTTCCTTATAAGATCTTCTTTTTCCAATATTTTTAATGATCGCGATATATTTGCTTTTGTTGTTTTTGTAGCAGTTGCTATTTCAGTTAAACTTGCTTTTTGGTCTATGAGATGCCTTAATATCCGTTCGTTTACTTTTGTTATTATTTTTGATAACATATGTTATTATAGTTGATAACTTTAATATTTAAATGTTTCTATTCCTTAGCATTCTTCCACAACACTTTAAAGAATTCCTTGTAAGAATCTGCTATTTCTTTGCTTTGGAGCAATGTTGCAATAGGTTGTTCACTCCAGACAATGATTGCTACTTTGTCGCCGTAAACCCATGTTGTTGCTGGCGTTGCTTCTTGTTTGGTGAATCTCATTATGCATTTTTTCCAAGGCGATCCTGCTTTTTTCTTTTTTACTGTTTCGTTGAAAATAATTTTAATGATAATATTTAATTTTGCTCTTCGTATATGCCATTGTTCTGCATAATGTTTGAATACTTCAACTAATTTTCCTTCGGCTCCAAAGACTAACAGTTCTTTTTTAGTATTAAGAACATCTTCAGTAATTGACTGCAGTCCTTTTTTTCCTTTGTAAAGCGTTGCTTCCTGCCCTTGTTTTGATAGTTTTTTCCTTGCTTGCAATTCCGGGAGAACTTTGCTGAATAACTGCTTTTTATGTTCTAACTGTTTTTGTTTATCTTCCAAATAAAGCATGAATCTTTTTGGCTCTGCTGCCTGAAAACATTTTCTGTTTGCTGTATTGATGTAGCTGACTAATCCTTTTTGCGTTAATTTCTCCAATGCGTCGTATACGTTAGTTCTATTAACACCTGATATTTTGGTTATTTCACCTGCCAAGTTTGGACCTTTTTCCAATAATGCAAGATATACTTTTGCTTCATTTCCTGCCAAGCCTATCTCTTCTAATATTGGCTGTATCGTTTGATTTGCATTCATTTTGTAAAGTACTCTCTTACTGCTTATAAATATTGTTGTTATAGTATATTACAACAAAAGGTTATATAATCGATTTATCTCCCTTTTTAGATGGCTGAAAGCTATATTTCAAAGATAACATCTATGTTTATCATACTATTATTAGGATTCCTTTTTATCTCAAGTTGCAATTCTGATACTAATAACAATAATTCTACAACTCCTATTTCTTTGGGTGTTATTATACCATTAACAGGAAATTCAGCTTTGTACGGAACTGAAGCTTATCAAGGATTATTATTGGCTGAAAACGAATTTGAGCAGCAACATGGCAATATATTTACTTTGCATGTTGAAGATCACCAAGGCGATACAAAACAGGCGGTTGCAGCGTATCATAAATTGAAAGAGTTGAATACTATTTCGGGTGTTATTACGGGTATGAGTCCTTCAAGTTTGGCTATTGCTCCTTTGGCAAATCAAGATCAAATTGTCCAGATGGCAGTTTTTTCTTCAACACCAAAATATACCTCTCCTAATGATTACACCTTTAGAGTTACTGTCAGATCTGAAGTTGAAGACAAGTATCTTGCTCAATATATTATTACCTCTTATCAAACAGTTGCAATTCTTTATGTGAATAATGATATGGGTTTAGGGCATAAAAATGGTTTTGCAGGATCATTTACTTCATTGGGTGGAACAATTGTTCTTGAAGAAGGTTATGATCCAGAAAGTTCTGATTTTAGAACACCATTGCTTAAAATTAAAGAAGCAAATCCTCAAGTACTTTTTATTGCTGGCGACATTAAAACAACATCGTATGTGGTGAAGCAAGCACGAGAAATGGGTATTACTATTCCTTTATTCGCCACTCGTGCAATTCAAGGCGAAGATCTTTTATCCATTGCCGGCGAAGCTGCTGAAGGATTGACCTATACTTATTCGTTTGATTTAAATTCATCAAATCAACAGCTCCAACATTTTGCTGAGATGTATCACGCGATGTATGGTCAGGATCCAACTGATTTTTCAGCTCAGGGTTATGAAGCTGGAAAATTACTGTTTCAATCATTTTATGATTGCTCTGGAGATACTGCCTGTGTCAAGGAACATTTATTTCAAGTAAAAGATTATCCTACTTCGTTTGGCCCATTATCTTTTGACAGGAATGGCGATGTTGAATATGCATTTATTATTAAGCAAGTTAAAAATGGTGGGTTTGTGATTGTGGAATAACTTAATATTGTTTAGATCAAGAAAATTTATATATCTAAACATCTATAATCCTACCATGGCTCAAAAATTATTGCAACGGATAGTAGTAGATCCTAAAATCTGTCATGGCAGAGCCAGTATTAAGGGAACCCGTGTTATGGTTTCGATAATCTTAGATAATTTGGCAGAAAGCAGAAGTATAAAAGAAATTTTGAATGATTATCCTTCTTTAACTGAAAATGACATATATGCCGCATTGGAATATGCGGCTGGCTTAGCAAAAGAGGAAATCATTATTTAGGTGATTGCCTTGAAGTTTAAATTAGATGAAAATATTCCTCTTTCTTTAGGAATTGTTATTAAACAATTAGGGTATTATGTTTGTGATGTTTATCAACAAAATCTTTCAGGTAAAAGTGATGATCAGATTTTTCAAACTTGCAAAAAAGAAGGTTTCATTCTCATTACTCAAGACTCTGATTTTGAAAATACCCTTAATTATCCGCCTAAAACTCATCCGGGAATTGTTGTTTTTAAGTTAAAAAATCAAGGTACGAGTTCTATGATTCAAGCGTTTAATTATTTAACTAAAAAAGTGAATTTAGAAAGACTAAATAATTCAATCACTATTGTAAAATCAAAAATGATTAAAATTAGAGATTGATGTATTTCAATTATATCTTAACTTCTGATCAATTAATCATTTCAAGCTTTTTTTGAAAAATGAGTAATCTTTGTTTAGCCTCTTGACTACCAATATATATCTCATCTAATGTAAGATTAAATGATTCTTTCCAAGGTGATAAATTCTCTTTGTCAATCAGCAATATTCTTTCTTTATAATATTTATCCATTAGTGCATTAGCTTGTATTAATGTATCAAGTATTTTAATTGAATCTTCTCTTAGTTCTCTTGTTTGTAAAATTTCAGAACTTTTTTCTAAAAAACTGTATCTAAACCTATGCTCAAATAAAGTTAAATCATTTTTCCATTGGTTAGTATTATCTTCAATTTGTTTAACAACTATTAAGTTAAAATTTATTTCAAATTTTAATTGTTCAATAATTATTTCTTCTTTATCTAATTCTCTTTCTCTATCTTGATAATATGTAACAATTGCAAAAATTATAGAAAAAATAGTAACTATCTCTGCAACAAAGTAAATAAACCCTTTTAAGTTAGAGATAGTTTCTTTGTTATCTGAGTATACTGTACCAAATTTCTTTTTGCATCTAAAAAATAATTTTAAATCATTAATAAATACTTTGCGTTCTGAACTATTGATTGTTAATAAACCAAATATTACTATTAAGATCATCAATGTTATTGTAATACTTATTATAATCTCTGTTAATAATGGCATATACTAGTAAGGATGTTCTTTATTATAAATTTAATCTCCAAATTTCAACTAAAACTATATAAACCTCTTTCCTTATAAACTAAACATGCGCAAGAACCTTCAAGTTGCTAAAATATTGTATGAAATAGCAGACTTATTGGAAATTCAAGATGTCCAATGGAAGCCAATTGCTTACAGAAGAGCTGCTCAAACTATAGAGAATCTTTCTGAGGATATTGCTGAGCTTGTCAAGCAGGAAACTGTTCAGGAATTGCCTGGCATTGGAGAAGCAATTGCTGAAAAAATCAAAGAAATTGTCACAACTGGTAAACTAAAATATCTTGAACAATTAAGAAAAGAAGTTCCTGTTGATACACAAAATTTGTTCAGGATAGAAGGTTTAGGACCAAAAACAGTAAAATTATTATATAATCAACTCAAAGTAAAAAATCTTCAGCAGCTTGAACAAGCAGCTAAAACTAACAAAATTGCACAGCTTGAAGGCATGGGTGAAAAACGTCAGCAGCTTATATTGCATCATTTGGAAGCATTGCATCATCAAGATCAAGGACGAATGCCTTTGGGATTTGCAGAGCCAATAGCAGATGAGATTGTTAGTATACTAAAAAAAGTTTCAGGTGTTGAACAAGTAACTGTTGCAGGTTCTTTTAGAAGAGGCAAAGAAACAGTTGGTGATTTAGACATTCTTGCCGTTGCGAAAAATGCTGCTGCAGTGATGGAACGTTTTGTCAGTATGGAATCAGTGCAGGAAGTTCTTGCTCGAGGAGAAACCAAAAGCAGTGTTAAACTGCAGAATAATCTTCAGGTTGATTTAAGAGTCGTTAAACAAGAGCAGTATGGTGCTTGCCTGCAATATTTTACTGGCAGCAAAGAACATTCTATTGCTTTGCGGAAAATTGCGTTAAAAAAGGGCTTGACTATGAATGAATATGGTATTTATCGTGTTAAAGATAAAAAATTAGTTGCCAGTAAAACTGAAAATGAGGTGTATGCTAAACTCGGTTTGCAATATATTCCTCCTGAAATGCGGGAAAACAGAGGAGAAATAGAGTTAGCAGCTAAAAACAAGATTCCTCAACTCATTGAATTTAAAGATATTAAAGGTGATTTTCAAACACAAACTGATTGGAGTGATGGTCAGGATAGTATTGAAGCAATGGCAAAACAAGCTCAGTCGTTAGGTTGGAACTATCTTGTTATTACCGATCATGTAGGTGGCATTGGTATAGCAAATCCTTTGGATGAAAAACGTTTGTTAAAACAAGGAGTGGAGATTGATAAACTTAATAAGAAATTTGATCAACAAAAAATTGATTTTCATATTTTTAAAGGAGCAGAAATAGACATTAAAAAAGATGGCCAACTTTGGCTATCAAAAATAGTTTGCAACAAACTTGATGTTGTTCTTGCTTCAATTCATTCAGCTTTCAGAATGTCAAAAGAGGACATGACCAAACGTTTAATAACTTGTTTTGAGGATTATCCTGTCCATGTTTTTGGACATCCCTTTGCACGGCATATTAATAAGCGTGAACCAATAGAGTTTGATGTTGAAAAAGTATTCCAAGCTGCAAAAGATAATAATGTTTATCTTGAAATTAACGGTCAACCGACAAGAATGGATTTGCCTGATGTTCACATTCATACTGCGCGTGAATTAGGATGCAAGTTTGTTATTAGTTCTGATGCGCATAGTGCTGAGCAATTATTGTTTCTAAAATATGGTGTTATTAATGCGCGGCGAGGATGGTTAGAAGGGAAAAATATATTGAATACACAGGTATCGCATCAAATTCAAAAAATACTTAATATAAAATAGTCTAATTTTTATTTTAATCTATAAGCTGCGCGATATGTTTCAGAGAGATCATCTAATGAAAGTTCTTCATTAATTTGAACACGATCAAGATTTGCTCTTATTTCTTCTTTTATCCATCGTTGTAATCTTTCTTCGATTTTTCTTTTTAATCTATGCAACCTGCTGCGAGGTACACCAATAATATGTTTTATATAAATATTAATTAATCCCTGGTTTGTTTCTAAGAGTTTTCTGTAAATTAGGATGGGTTTTGCTTCAGCATCATGTTCTAAGCTTATAAAATCTCCTTCGGCAATGCCTGAACTTAGGCAGGCATGTTTGTATTTTAATAGTTTATCTCCATAAATAGCTTTGTACGAAGGTGATAAATCAGCAATTGTTGTTGTTCCGGTTATTAGCAAATTATCATCTTTTAAGCTTGTTTCTATTTCTGTTCTAATAACATTTTCTACTCTTCCTTTAACATATAGACGTAGTCGCTCTAATCTTTGTGCTTCTTTTTGATCTCCATTATTGATTAATGCAACATCTTTTAAAGTTTTATAAGCTGTTACAGGATCTTCTTCAACAAGTTCCACAGCTTCTGGTAAATTTCGTTGTACTTGTTTTTTTCTTCTAAAATGATCAGCATAAAATCTTGCGATTTGCACTAACGGTCTTGCTACTATAAGTCCAAACAATCCATATCCTACTAATGGTGCTAAACTAGTTACACCCTCATATGTTGTTGCTTCTTCTTTTGTTACTATATCATCTAACATAGTTTTAGAGAGAAATACCTTACTATTTATAAAATATATAGATATGATCTATTTTATATCATTAATAACAAAGAACGTTTCAGAGTTTTTTACACCAGGTATTTTATGTAATTTTACTGATAATAACTCACCAAACTCTTTAATATCCTTAGCTCTAGCTTTTAACAAGATATCAAATCTTCCAGTTAAGTATTTTATTTCTTCAACTTCAGGCAACGCACAAAGTTTTTTTTTCAAATCTTCTCGCACTTTATCATCACCCAAGGTTGAAGCGTCATAATGGATGAGTGTATAACCACAAAGTCCTCTTCCTAACTTCTCCTCATCAATAATCGCGGTATACTTTTTGATGATACCTTGTTGTTCTAATTTCCTGATGCGATGATATACTGTTGTTATCGGAATACCGGTTTTCTTTCCTATTGCCCTTGTGGATAATTTAGCATTATCTTTCAGCAGCTCGATGATTCTTTTGTCTATTTCATCTATTATATCCATTAATATGAATTATTTGTTCCATATTATATAAATATTTCGTTTATTTTTGAACATTTGTTCGATTTTTTGATGAAAAGATTAATAAGGATGTTCTGTATAATAAGTTGACTATCATTGGTGGTGTGGGATTATGAGTAAAAAACGATTATGGTTGTATTTTGCTATATTCTTATTCTTAATAGATTTCGCTTTAGCTGGGGAAGTATATTATATTACACAAGATCAGGAGAATTCTTATTTTGCGTTTAGTGGTTCACCTTCTTATAAAGATGTTCAGCAAACATTTGTTGCACCACAGGATTTCACGATTACTGCAATAGCATTAAATTTGAAGGCTTTGAATCCGCAAGGTTGTGGTGTCAAATTACTTAGAATTGAAGTTCTCGATCAAAATGGGAATTATGTTACTGATAGTGGTTGGTTAGGAGACTTTGAAAACGCCGCAGGATCTTTGTATTATAATTTTCCAGGATATGGTTATCTAAATAATTACTTTGATTTCGTCAAAATTCCATTGCTTGATACGACAAAAGATAATCTGATGAGCGGCAAGCAATATCAACTAAGAATTTATACTAATGTTTGTTCATCCAGCTCAGAAACAAATCCTGCGTTTGCTTTAGCAGGCAGCACTTCGGATGTTTATTCAGGTGGTCAAGCATCTGCTAAACCAGCGTCTTTTCAAATTAAGGATTTTTCTTTTAAGGTTTTAGGTTATACTCCACAACCAACCTGTAAAGAAGATAAAATCTGCGAAAATAATCAAATTGTTCAGATCTATGCTGACTGTAGTAAGCAATACCTCCAAACCTGCTCAGGAGATTACGTTTGTGAAACTGGTTCTTGTCTATATAAATATCCTTTGATGAACATTGCTGGATTCAACATCTATAAAAATGATAATTATATTCAACCAGAAACTTCTTTTGTCGAGAATGATAAAACAACATTCTATCTTTCAACAGAAAATGCCAATGGGAAACCTGGGAGTTATACCACTACAATTACTGTTTATGATAGTAATAATAATATTGTTTCTCTATCTAACAATCCTTACACAGAAACAAGAACTAGCCCTTCTTTTGGCAATGGTGATGTTGTAAAATGGCCAGTAATTATTGATAGTTCCTTTAAACAAGGACAATATAAAGCTGTTGCAAATGTTCAAAACTGCAAAGCACCGAGTACTTGTAGTGTCGAAAAAATATTTTATGTCGGATCAACTTGTTACGATAAAGATAATGACGGCGTAACAACCTGTCAGGGAGACTGCAATGATAATGATGCAAGTGCTTCTTCTTCTAAAACATGTTTGTATGATGGAAATAGTTGTGGAATTCATCAACTTTGTATAAATCAATGTCCTTCAGTACCGGTTGAAGTATGTGATGGAGTTGATAACAATTGTGATCTTCAAAAAGATGAAAATAATGTTTGTTCTGCTATGACGTATTACTGTGATAATGATGGTGATGGCAGTATAAGCAAGTCAGTTTCTGGTACGTGTTCAACCTTTAATTGTCTTCCAAGTGGTTGTACTTTGATCCAAGGAACTGATTGTGATGATAGTAACAACAATGTTAATCCCAAAAAAAGTGAATTGCTTTGCGATCAATTAGATAATGATTGTAATGTAAATACTAAAGATGATAATTGTGAAAATGGAATGAGTTGTAATTATGATAGTAAACAATGTTCTATAAATAGTGAAGATGTAGATTACATTTTTATAAATACAAAAGGTTTTATCTTTGTAGCAGACAAAACTAACGCTTATGAAACTACTGTTTTTGAAGAAATATTTGATGAATATGAACCAAAATATTCTGCGGTTCTCTTAACAGGGCAGCAGATGAAAAATTTTGCAGGTGTTCTTGATGATTTCTTGTTGGAGCTCGGACAATATGAATACGTTGCAAAAGAAGTCATCATTGATAGTTCTGAATATGGTAAAGTAAAAGTGTATAGCGTTGGACCTCAAACAGAGATAGGGAAGATTAGTGATGATATGAGTAATCTTGTAAAGAATAATCCTCTGGCAAAGAGAGTAAAAAACTTTTTTGGCACCGCTGATAGTGCAATTAATATTTTGGATGTCAGTTTAGCGCTTATTCACGGATTTGAGAAAGCAAACGAAAGTACTACTGAAGATCAGATCTTTGTTGCGTTGGTCTATGCTGGAGAAGAAATAGTAGATGGTTATAAGAATATGCTTATTTTTGCGGATGAGGAGATTTCAAATGCTGTTTATATTCATTCATATGGATTAATTCATATTAATACTCCCCTCAAAGATCTTGGAAATTTCTTAGACACCTTCAAAGTTTCAAACAAAAATGGCGATACATGTCTTGGTTTTTGGAAATGGATTAGTTGTATCATGACAATTAATGACGTATTCACTCATCCACTTACCTTTATTACTAATGCAGATTATTCAGCAAAAAACAATAGTATTAATTTCCTAATCACTGTTAAGAATTACTGGCAACAGCTCATAGGTGGGAAAATATTTCTTGGAGCGACTATTTCTGATCGTAATGGCTATTCTTGCAACTTACCTTGGAAGGAATTGAACTTTGCTCCAGGTGAAGTACAGTCAGTTTCTTTATCTAAACAGAATCTTGATAAAAACAAAGAATATATTCTAACTACAAAACTCTGGTATCAATGTACATTTGGATGTGAAGATGCAAGCGGATGCTATAAAGATGGCTGTTGCAATTATGAAGCTTTTCAGACAAGCTATGATCTAAATTTTACTTTGGACAACAATCCACCTATTATCAATGACATTAAACTTAATGATATCTCTTATCAAAGCATTTTTTATGAAGGTGAAAATATATCCATTGAATTTATAGTTTCAGATTTAGATGACAACGACATAGTGCAAGTCGGAATTGTTGATTATTCATTATTCACGTTTTTAGGATTGTCTGGTTGTGAAAAAGACTTTGCAGGAAGCAAGCATTGTAATTTTTTATTTACTACAAAACAAGGCGAAGCAGGAACATATAATTTAACCTTGTATGTTACTGATGGATATGACACTGTCTACAAAACCATTCCAATAACACTTTACCATAATTCTCCACAAATAACCTATCCTCAACAAAATGATATAACTAACACTCAAAATCCAACCTTCAAATGGAATGCTATTGTTGGTCAATTACCAATAAGCTATACCATTAACATTTTCGAAGATATAGAAAGCAATCTCATCTTTACCAAAGAGCTTGGTGATCCTAATCAAGGAAATATAGTGAAACAACATACGCTAACAGACATTACTCTTAAAAAAGATAAAAATTATTTTGTTCAAATTGTCGCATTGAATAACAATGGAGTTACTTTGGCTTCAGAAAAAGTCACATTTTACGTTGATTGTATAACTGATCTTCAATGCGGAGATCCAACAACGTCTCTTTATTGCGGCGCTGATGGCCATTCATATCAAGAAACAACAACACCTACTTGTGTTAATCCAGGAACATTGCAATCCCAATGTGTAACCGAAACAACAACTGCAAAAATAAATAGTTGCAGCTATGGATGTCAAAATGGAGCTTGTAATACGCTGATTTCAACACCTGACACTACAGATGATGCAGAATTATCCTATGTAGGAAATCAAGCAATTCTTGACTGGCGTGTTAATGATCTATCAATTGCTTCGCTTAATTTACCGTTTGAACCACATACAGAATCAACAACGAAAGTAAAAGATTATTCAGAAAACAAGAATGATGCGGTTGTTAATAGTGCTTTGTTCAAACCAACAGAAGGTCATGATGGTAAAGGGGCTTATTATTTTGCTGGTAATAATGCTGCAATTATCTCCACACAACCAATAGATCTATCAAAATACACGGTAAGCTTATGGATAAAACCAGAAATAGTATCAGGCTTCAAGAATTTCATCTATATTCCAGAATCAAAACGCTATTTTGCAATTTCCAATGGTGTTTGCAGCTGGACAGGAACAATATGGTCATGTACGAAAAAAGCACCTTTAATAAACACGTGGACACATATTGCAATAACGTCAGATGGAAATGTGTATCAAAATGGTGTCTATGACGGAAGAATTAGGGTTTTACCGCTTACAGGGATAGCTTCTTTTGGCGATCGCGATCAATCTGCTTATGATTTTAAAGGACTTATTGATGATATTAAAATCTACAACAAAGTGTTATCACTTCAACAGATTCAAAAACTTGCTAATAAACAACAAAACATAATTGTATCAGAAGAAACACAACCAAACGATGTTTGGAGTGTTGCAGCAACTAATAATGATGGCGCTGAAGACGCTGAAACAATAATATCAAATACAATTACTATTAAACATGGTATTAATTCATTTACACCGATGCTTGTTTCATCAGATGGAGAACAAACAACAGATACCAGCAATCTTTTGCTTACTCAGTTAGTAGAGCCGCCTTTGAAAAATATCATTGATTGGAGAGTGAATGGAATATCAATTGCTTCACTTAATTTACCATTGGAAGCACATGCAGAATCTGCAACTAAAGTAAAAGACTATTCAACAAATAAGAATGATGCAGTTGTCAATGGTGCAATGTTTAAATCAAATACTGGTTATGATGGGAAAGGCGCTTATTATTTTACAACAAATACTGGAATCACCACAGCACAGCCAATAAATGTATCGAAATATACCGTAAGCTTGTGGGTAAAACCAGAAGTAGTAACAGGATATAGAAATTTCATCTATATCCCAGAAACAAAGCGATACTTTAGCATTAACAATGGAGTTTGCAGTTGGACAGGAACAATATGGTCATGCACTAAAAAAGCACCCGCGATAAATACTTGGACTCATATTACTATCACTTCAGAAGGCAATGTCTATCAAAATGGTGTATATGATGCGAGAATAAAAGTATTGCCTCTTCTTGGAATATTAGTTGTTGGAGATCGAGATCAGTCAGCTTATGATTTCAAAGGTTATATTGATGGAGTTAAAGTATATAACAGAGTTCTATCACCAGAGCAAATCAGTCAATTAGCTAATGGAAAAGAAGATCTATTAGTACATCAGGAAACAGTTCCTCAACAACAATGGCAAGCTGCAGTAACAGCTAACAATGGTGTTAAGGATGGAATAACTAAGTTTACGAATACTGTTATTATATCTTAATTATTTCCTATTCTATTTTTTCTGAAGGAAAGTACACAATCTTATGCTCCTTATACCACAATAGATGTTTATAACTTTCAATAATATCTTTGAATTTGTGACGTAATTCATTAAGAATACTCCTGAACTGTTCATAACTTTCAACTTCCAACTCAACTTCTAAATCAGCTTGGGCAGTACTTTCATAACTATAAACAATATTGGGATGCACTGCAAAATAGTTCAGCATCTCCTGTTTTTTGCTGTAATCTTTGAGCATGAATTCAATTTTGTACCAATAATAGCCTATTTTGCTGATGTCGATCATTGCTCTAAATCCCTGAATGATTTTTTGTTCTATCATTTTTTTGATACGATATTTGACTATCATCCCAGTCAAATTTAGTTTTTTAGCAATATCAAGGAGTGGCATTCTTCCATCAGCTGCAATGCATCTCAAGATTTTTTCATCTGTTTCATCGATGGTTGCAGTTTCATCAGTTATATAATTAATTGCTTTACTCTCTTTTGTTTTTTTATTAATCAGGTAAGCTCGCTTATAAATCTGGAAGGTTGTATAGATTGATTGTTCAATCTCAAGAATATATGGTTTAAGTTTGGCAAGCAATTCTTCTTTCATCTTATGGCAGTCAAGAATTGTTTTTTCCCAGCTTCCTACGCCTAAATCTCTAAAGCCATCCATGCTGTCAACCCACCAATATTTAGGATGCTTGACAAAATAAGTAATGATTTCTTGTTCTTTATCAGGATCATCATTTTTGAATTTAATAAAAAACCGATTACACATATAGCCAAGCCTGCTCATATTAATAATAGTGTAATATCCTTTAATAACGCCTTCTTGTTCCAATCGTTTAATCCGATAATTGACTACTTCTTTGCTTAAACCAACCTTTTTTCCAATCTGAGAAAAACTTTGCCGTGCATCAAGATCAAGTTGATACAGTATTTTCCTATCTTTCTTGTCTAATTTTACGATTGCTTTTTTTATGATATTATTACTCATATTTTTTATTATAATGATATATAATTTATAAATATTATTGTTTTGATAAAATATATTACATAATATTTTATATACTATTATTGGCTTCTTATCCTATTTTATGCGTTTGGAGGGTTGATTATGATGAAAAGATTACCTATCATAGCTTTAGCTTTAAGTGTTATGCTTATCTTCTTACTCAGTTGTTCAGCTAATACTGAACAAAATCAGGAACCAATCAAGATTGGTTTTGTTGGACCATTAACTGAAGAAATTGCAAGTTGGGGATTAAATGCTTTGGCTGGTGCGCAGCTAGCAGTTAACGAAATAAATAATGCTGGTGGTATTAACGGCAGAAAAGTTGAGCTTATTGTTGAAGATGACAAATGCAAGCAGGATAGTGTCAATGCAATTACTAAATTAATCAGTGTTGATAAAGTAGTCGGTATTATTGGGCCAATTTGCAGTTCAGCAGCAGCTCCTGCAATGCCTATTGCTCAGCAATATGGTGTCCCAACAATAACACCAACAGCTTCTGCTCCAGAATTAACAAAGATTGGTGAATATATTTTTCGTGTTTATCCTTCAGATTCAGCACAAGGTGTGTATGCAGCAGATTTTATTTTTGGCAAACTGCAAAAGAAAAAAGTTGCCTTAATTTATGTTCAGAATGCTTGGGGAGAAGGTTTGCAGCAGGTTTTTAGCAAACGTTTCATGGAGTTGGACGGAGATGTAGTATATCAAGCAGGTGTTTCTCAAGATGAAAAAGATTTTAAGACTGAATTGTTGAAAGTAAAGAATAGCGGAGCTGATGTTTTATATTTTCCTGTTTATCCAACCAATGCTGTCGCAGCTTTTAAACAGATGAAGGAAATTAAATTTGATATTCAAGTTGTTGGAGGAGATGTGTTGGATAGCGATGAAGTAATTAAAAGCGGTTATGCTGATAATGTTATCTTTACTGTTCCTGATGTGTTATTTCCTGAGGAGTTTAAACAGCGTGTTAAACAAGTCCAATTACAAGGTTATCAGCCATTTGAAGTTTCATTTGTCAGCGCATTAGGTTATGATGCTGGTAACGTTATGTTATCAGCTATTGAACAAGCTGGTGATGATAAGGTTAAGATTCAACAAGCGCTTGAACATACACTTATTGAAGGTGTTTCATCTAAAATTATTAGCTTTGATGATATTGGTGATTTGAAAAATCCTCAGTTTAAGGTAAAAGTGATTAAAGGGGATAAAGCTGTTGGTTATGGATAATTTTTATTATCTTTTCTATTTTGATTTATTAATTTTAAAATTTTTACTGACAAAAATCAAAAGATATTTAAACTTAGAGGTTATTCTTATCTTTATGAAACAATATAATTGCATCCAAAGGCTTAATGGCCGTGATTGCCTTCCTTGTGCGTATTTATAATTCTATTAACTATTGTCGACTGAATTTTTTTTTGTTTTTCTCATTTAATATTGATTATAAAAAAGGTTGTTCTCTTTCTTATGTAATTCCCAAATGGTCACTTTAATTTCTAATAATAATATTTCACTTTGAATATAAAATAGCGATAGCTATGGAGGGAAAAAATGTTACAAATAATTAAATTAGGTTCCGCATGTTTGTTTGATGCATATGGAGGAATTGCTTTTGATACTCTTAGAACAAAAGCACAGGAGATTGAAGAAACACTGGATGACGTAGTTTTAGTTGTATCTGGCGCAATTGCCTTAGGAAAAATGCATGAAGGTGAAGCAAGAAAAAATGCTGATTTAACAGCCGTAGAATTACAAGGTTATGCATGTCTTGGTCAGCCAAAATTAATGCAATTATATGCTGATTTATTTACTCAACAGGTAAGCCAACTTTTATTAACATCGCATGATCTGTTGCATCATGAAAACCATATTAGTGGTTTAGTTTATCACAATATTGGCAGGAGAAGAATAACCGTTGTTAATTATAATGATGGAGTTGATTTTGAACAATTAAGAAAAGATAACGATACTTTGGCAGCAACTATTTTACGCTGTTGCGGCGCAGATAGATTGGTTATTCTCGGTCATTATGATGGCATGCTTGGTGAAGATGGCAAAGTTATACCCTATGTAAACAGGGTTTCAGATGATTTGTATACAATGTGTCGTGGTGTTTCAACCCATGGAAATGGCGGGTTTGCTACTAAGCTTGATGCAGCACGACAAGTATTAGCTGAAGGAAAAGAAATGATTATAGGAAATATAAAATACACTTTGAGAGATATTGTGACTGGCACAGTTCCTCGAACTTATTTCAAGCTAGATTAAACAATAGTCAGTACAATGCATTAATCATGCTAAGGAAGAGCTTTTAGAAAGGCAAATTATTTGTGTGGTTAATTTTCCTACCAAACAAATTGGTCCTTTCAAATCAGAAGTGTTAGTTATGGGTGTTGATACAGAGCATGATGGCATTACGTTGTTGATGCCTGGGAAAAAAGCGAAATTAGGGAATAGGGTTTATTGATTCTATTTTAGGTGACTACACTTTAACACTTTGTAGTCACCTGAATGATTTTTCCAATGCTTTATATTCTTTTATAAACAATTCCAATGTTGGATGTAAATCATGATTTTTCTCGTAAGCCTGCAATGAAGTATAGTATTGCATTCGGTTGCTAAGTTCTATATTTATGGGGGGAAATCCTTGTTTTAAAAGTATATTATTTAAAAGAATTCTTCCTACTCTTCCATTGCCATCTGCAAAGGGATGAATATTTTCAAATTGATTGTGCACAACAGCAGCAAGCAATAGTGCAGGATATTTTCTTCTATTTTTGTTATACCAGTCAATTAATTCATTCAGCAGAAAAATAATTCTTGTTTGAGGTGCGCCTTCATGAACAATATTGCCAAAACCGTCTCTAATAACTACTTCTTCTCCAATTCTCCGTAATTTTCCAGCAAAATGCTTTGAATTTTTGAAAACAATTTTATGGGCATCTTTAATTAATTTTATTGATAGATGTTCTTTTGTTTTTCTAATATAGGCAATTGCTTCTTGAACACCGTATGCTTCTGCAATATCATCTTTAGATTTATCCGGCCAGATATCTCTTTCTATGATTTCTTTTACTTCTTTGTCAGTTAACTCGCTTCCTTCTATTGCATTTGTGTTATAAGTAAATATTTCAGTAAAATGGATCCAATCATCTTCAGAAAGATGTTTTATCCTAATAGGAATTTTAGTTTGCAGTTTCTTAATAACATCAAGATCTTCTTTAGAAAGCACGACATGTAGGGGGTCTTTTATCAGATTATATCTTTTTATTTCATCTAACATAAGCTTTTCAGCTATTTTCTTTCGCTCTTCTAGAAGTTTTGTGTTTAGGTCAATGCCAAGAAATTTTCTTAATTTATGCACTTTTCTACCTTCCCTGAGTGAATGTGCTAAATAATACTTTTTCTTCTTATTTTGTGTTCTTATTTCAAGATGCATATACTTATAATAGGTGACTACATATTTAAATTTTTCGAAATTTATGCCTACATATGCAAAGATTAAGAGAAAATATAAAAATGGATTACCCCTATTTCTTAGTATGTGGATCGGTCATTTTTAACGTCAGTCATAAAAATTGCATTTATCTTAGCAATGCAGTCAAATATAATGTTGTTATCTCAATGTATCCTTTAAACTCCTATGTTGAAGGAAAATATCGTTTTCATACTAATGTTAACATTCTTGCCGGCAAAAAAGAGGACATTGATAAATTTGTCAAAGCTGTTCGTAAAGATAAACGCTGTCTTCATTTTAAAGGTTCGGGCAATGTTTACTTGTCCTATATGAAATTTGAAACCAAAGATTATCACACCACTAATTATTATTCTCAAAAAATATTTTTTCTCAAACCTATTGTTCATAAAGACTGCAAAGAAGACTGGTATTTTGGTGCATGGGAAAAATCCATTGTTACTGACATGTATGATATTTTTAAAAAACATTTTCATGTTGAATTATTAGCTATTGAAGAAAAGGATATTGCTGATGTATTTATCCCTCATGTTATGCCGAAAATCACTGAAAAGCAAAAGCAAGCATTGCGTCTCGCAATCAATGAAGGTTATTATCATTTTCCACGACATATTAATTTGGGGGGCTTATCTAAAATTATTGGTGTTTCTCGGGTAACTTATCAAGAACATCTGCGTAAAGCAGAAAGTAAAGTATTATCGGGAATATTTGGAGAGAATGTTGAATAGATATGGTTAAAAATTATAATCTTGCTAATTCATGTGTATGATAAATTATTATCTTATTTTGTTGTTTTAACTTTTTATCATTACTCCATATTGGGCAGTTTAACTTTAATGCGAGAGCAAAATAAACCATATCATCTGGATCAGGTGTAAGTTCTTGTGCTTCCTTAATGTATTGAGTTAATTCTTCAAGAGGAATAAGTGTAATTCTTCGTTTTAATATATTAAGAATATTGAAAAACTCTTCTGTTGTTCTCTCAGTTTTTTCAAGGATTTCTTCTTTATGATCTTCAAATTCTGTAAATATGTATTCAGAGGTAAAAAGATTAAATTTATCTGTAAATAGAAGATTATAACTAAAACTATTTCTAATCAGAGCAGCAAAAATAACATTAGCATCCACTACAAGGTTCATATTATTTGCCTAGTCTTCGAAGTCGGTTGCTTACAGCTTTGCTAACTTCTTTACCTAATCTTAAAGCATCAGTTTCAGTAAACTTACTTTTCTCTTTGAATTTTCTTAATACTTCCATGTCATGTATTTTTTGTGTAAATGCTTGCCGAGCTACCTCAGACCAATTCATTTCAGGAAATGAATCCATTTTTTGCTTTAATTCATTTGGGACAGCTAATGTCATTGTAGTCATAATATCACCTCCATATAACATTATGTTTAGATATGTATAATATGTGTAAATATATAAATATATCGTTTATTCCTTCGCCATGCTCCACAATAACTTGGCATATATCTTAAATGAATCTGCAACATCTTGGTTTTGAATAACGATAGAAAATGCTTTTCCTTTGTTAATGCCGATGGTAATGGTGTCTGCATAAATTTCCATCCATGCAGGGGTAATTAATCCTTCATCCATATAACGTACTTTGCTTAATGGATATGATGCAGATTGTTTTCCAAAAGGTTCGCGTGCATAATCATTATACAAATAATAACATTTGATCCCTTTTTTATATCTTCGCTGGTGATATTCTGCAGAATAAGGCGTTAATCTGTCATATGGAGTTCGCGCGATGCCGATGATCCACATTTCATCGCCTTTTTTCATGATCTCCAAAGTTCTTTCCCTCGCAGTTTGAATGCCACGCAAGCCATCGAATACTTGGGCTGAAGTAGCAGTTGTTTTTGTTTCCATTTGCAAGGTTGGAATTATTTTTTTCAAGGTCTCTTGCTGGGCTTGCATTTTTTCCTGTAATTGTTGGCTATACACCAGCAATCGTTCGGGATCAGCAGCTTGGAAATATTTTGTTTTGTTTTTTACTATGTGGCTGACTAATCCTTTTTTTGCCAGCTTTTCGAGAATTTTGTACACTTTTGAAACAGAAACATTGGATTCATCTACTATTGGCCCTGAGGTAGTTTCTCCTAGCTTGGTTAAGGCAATATATACTTTAATCTCTCCTTCTGTTAAACCAAGCTGCCTAAGTGGTTCAAGATTTATATCTCCTATCATATATAATAATGATAATCACTCTTATTTAAACTTTATCCCCCTAATGGGAGAATAATGTTTATATACTTGTTATTTATTTAGTTCTATCAAGTAGTGAAAATATGGTAAACAACACGTTTGGGAAGGAAATCAAAGAAATTAAGGATATTGTAGATGATCCTATTTGTAGAGCTTATATTGGAAGAACCTTAGGCACTATATTCAGCTCTATTGGAATTAACGAGTCAAGAAGTATAAAACTTATAGGCAAGATTTTTGCGTATGCTGAGCAAAATCAATTTTTATATGAATATAAAGCGAGGGGTGCTTTAGAAAAAGCAGCAGTAACTGAGCGATTGCCCTCAGCATTGGAAGGACGTTCACAATTAATCTATGATCAAGTAAAACCTTATGTTGTTGGTTCAACAGTTTTAGATCTTGGTTGTGGCGATGGAAAAGTTGGAGAATTGCTTGCAGATGATGGTTTAGAAGTAACACTTGCTGATATTTATCAACATCATCATGTTCCAATTATCGGATTACCATTTCGTTTAGTACGAAGAGAAGTAAAGTTATCTCTTGGACAACAATACGATACAACACTTTTGTTAACAGTATTGCATCACAGCGATGATCCATTGCAAACATTGAACACTGCAGTTCAAGCTACACGACAGAATGGAAGGATTATTGTTATCGAATCTGTATACAATATTGAAGATCAAACTGATTTTGGTAGACTAACTCCTGATCAGCAATTTGCCGTCAATATATTCTTTGATCATTTTTACAATAGAATTATTCATTATAATGATAATCCCTATAAAAAAGTAAATGTTCCTTTTAATTTTAATAGTCCTGATCAATGGAAACGGATTTTTGAAAGCAAAGGATTGCGGCAAGATAAGGTAATCTATTTGGGCATTGATCAGGCTTTAGTTCCTGAATATCATACGTTGCATGTGTTGCAAAAATAATATTTATTTACATTACTTATGTCTTCATCATTGAATACCTACATATGTAGGGTAAAATAAGAAATATGCTGATGAATTACTCAGCGTGTGTTGGGTGATCTCTATAAAACATAATTAGTGTTAACTTTGGTGTACTATGATGAACAAAATTAATGTAGCAATTATTGGCGTTGGAAGTTTTGCTAAAGCTTTGGTTGAAGGAGTGTCTTTCTACACCAAAAATCCAAATGAAACAACAGGATTATTACACCTTCTCATCGGCAATTACAAAGTAAAAGATATTAATTTTGTCTGCGCTTTTGATGTTGATGAAAGAAAAGTTGGCAAAAAACTTCATGAAGCAATTTCTATGGGAGCTAATGTTACTCAAGAAATTACTTTACCGTTTGATTACGATGCTGTTGTATATCGAGGTCCAACGTTCGATGGAATAATTGATGAAATGAAAGGATCTTTTGTTTATGAGAGTAAAGATCCTGTAGTTGATGTTGTGGAAATTCTTAAAAAGACAAGAACTGATATTGTTATCAATCTTATTCCCACCGGTAGTGATCAAGCAACGCTTTTTTATGCAGAAGCTAGTCTTCAAGCAAGATGTAGTTTTATTAATGCAATTCCTACTCATCTTGCAGTAATTCCAACGTGGAGAAAACGCTTTGAAGAAAAAGGATTGGTTGTTTTAGGCGATGATATCAAAAGTCAATTAGGCGCTACGATGCTTAATCGCAGTTTATTAGAATTGCTTAAAATGCGCGGCATAATAATCACTAAATCTCATCAAGAGAATTGTGGAAGCAATGCAGATCATTTCAATTTATTATATCGGTCTAAAGCAAAACAAACATCAAAAAGCGAAGCGCTCACTCAGTTTTTACAAACATCAGATGCTAAACCTACAGTAAATTTTTCATATGAAGGAAAACCATCAGGTCATAAAATGGTTACCATTACTCTTGAAGGAAAAATATTTGGCTGCATGCCGATAACCATAACTTCAGTTATCGAAGATGAAATCAGTATTAATGGCGCAGGCACCATTGTTGATGCAATAAGAGTGGCAAAATTGCTTGTTGATACAAACCAACAACCTAAAGCAGCATATGCTTGCGCATTTTTAATGAAAGCTCCTCCCCAACAAATGTCTGATAGAGAAGCATTTGAGATGTTTAATCAAATAGTGGAGAATAAGAATTTCCTTTTATGAACTTATTTGATCATTATCGCTTCTTTCATCCCTCTAAAATCTTCATCGCAAGTGACTATTTTTCCACCTATTCTCCTGGCAGTTAGCAAAACAAAGGCATCTGATAAACTTAAGTTCTTTCTTTTTTGTTTTGTTTCAGCATGAAGAACACCTGCTTCTGAAGCAAATTCAAGATTGATTTCAAAAATCTTTGATCGTGATAAAATTCCTTTTTTTTCTTCTTCAAAAACAGCATTATTTCTTCTAAAGCAACTTGTTAATTCTGCAATAGTTACGATATTAGTTACTATTTCATTTTTAGGATTATCGATTATTTCCTTTACTTTCTTTCCTGCTTCAGTTCCATTACAATATTCAATCCATCCACAAGCATCAATAACGTATTTATTCATTTTTCCAATTGTCCTCTTAGTTTATCTTCTTTTGAAAAAGAAACTTTTCCTTTTGTTATTCCAAAAAAGCTTCTTCTTACTTTTTTAACCTCGATGGTTACGGTCTCATTTTCTATCAATCCTTCTTGTTCAACAATTCTTTTAGGTATAGTGACTACTAATGAACCACCTATTCTTCGTGTTTTGCTCAGTGTTTGCATAGTAATCACCTTGTATAACTTGTAGTATAACTTTATTATATTTAAAGTTATCTATTTTTATCACCCCTACAACCTAGCTGATCTTCTATTTATATGTCCTACGCCACCCTGCTCAGTGGGAAAAATGTCCCGTGGCTTTACACAATATTTATATATTTCAGAACTATATCTTTTATTAGAGGTGATGAAATACTAAGGAGATTTTGTAATGAAAAATACCTTTAATAAATCGAATAGATCCTACTTTTTGAAGGGAGACATAGGAGAGACCGTTCAACTAAGGTTACAAGCAGAAAGGGAAAGGAGCAAACTCAAAGTTACAAATTATATTGCCTTAGTCGTCATATCATCTTATCTAATCGTAATGATCATAAGCTTGTTTTATGATAATCAATTCCGAGAAGTAATGGAACAATTAAAGGTTTTAGTGTTTATTATCATTGGTTATTATTTTGGTAGAGGGTATTAACATGGCAAGAGTTACATTAGGTGGATTGGATATTGGGAATGAAATACTTAACACAAAACTTAATATAGATACTATTCTCACAATACTTTTAAGAAAAAAAATAATCACACAACAGGAATATAAAAATATTAAAAAAGAAATTATTGATACTTACTACTCACAATATCCTACAAACGAATAATACTTCTCTTAATGTGGTTTATCACTTCTTCCTTTCATACACTCCTATTAATTCTCCTTTCGCAAGTATGTGGTTATTCATTGCTTTTTCAATCTCTGCTTTTGCACTTCCTTCGGGTAATTCAATCATACTATTTAATGCATAAACTTTAAAGAAATACCTATGTTCTGCATCAGGCGGACAAGGACCTTTGTAATTCAAGTTCCCTCCTGTTCCTTTCCCGTGCCTACCTTCTGGTTCTTCATGTTCATGGATTTCAGTAACTTTTGGTGGAATATTAAATACAATCCAATGATCCCATACTTTGCCTGCTGGTTTAATGGCATCAGGATCATCCATAATCAAGACTAAACTTTTGGTTTCACTTGGAATACCTTCTATTTTTAACGGTGGGTTTACATTTTCTCCGTCACAGGTATATTTGCTGGGAATTTTTCCATTATGTTTAAATGTGCTGCTTGTTATAGTTAATTTTTTCATAGTATTCACCTCTGAATCTTGTTTTTCAATAGGTATTGTTTGTTCTTCTTCAGTATATTCAGGAATATGAGATTTATTTTCAATTTTTTCTTGATCGTTTGTTGTAATTAACGATTGTTTTTGTTGTGGGTTGCAACCTATTATAATAATGATAAAGGTAAAAACAACAAGTAACCTGAGGATTTTTCTCTTCATAGTATCACTGTGTTTTTGAAGATTAAATAATTAACGGTTTTTAGATCGAAATATTTATATATATGTATATATGTATATTACTTATGTCGCAAATCATAAGTGTCTCTGATGATGTGTACGCGTCTCTTAAAAAAATAAAAGGTAAACAAAGTTTTTCCCAGGTATTACGTAGAATGATTCATCAAAAAGATAGCAAACAACGGTTCATGTCTTTTTTTGGAAAGGGTGGTATTGACGAAGCTAAGGTAAGAGAAGCTCGTGAGATGTGGCAAACGTGGGAAGACAAATTTGTTTAGATTCAGATATTGTTATTAATCATCTACGCGGTGATGAATCTATTAGGGATGTTTTGCAACATTTACGGGCTGATTTCTGTATTACCTCAATAAACTTATTTGAGTTATGGTATGGGAGAAAAGAATCTGAAACAATCACTCAGTTTTTATCAACATGTGCTATTTTATCATTAGATTATCGGTCGGCAATACTTGCTGCAAATATCCAGCGCGCTCTGAAGATAAAAGGGAATACATTGGATATTAAGGATTTGTTGATTGGTTCAATTTGTATTGTTGAGAATGTTAGTTTCTTGACCTTGAATAAAAAACATTTTGAACGTTTACAGCATCATGGATTGAGATTAGTGTAAAGTATGAACTGATTTGTAATAAGCGTAGCAAAAAAAGCAGGGGCATTTCTTTCGAAGTATTTTAGACATGATGAATTTATTGTCAAAGAACATAGTTGCTTTTCTCTTTTTTGATAAGCTCCTCTCTTTCTAAGTATAAAAGTATTTTTTTTATTTTTATTGAGTCCATTTTCAATTTTTTAATTATTTGTAATTCAGATATTCTTTTCTTTTCTGTTAATAACCTTATAATCATTCCTCTGATCTGTCTATCTGATCCTTGAAATTTGCTTTGTTTAGTATACTGTTTGCTTTTTCTGCTGAGATTGCCGTGTTTTTTCTTAAGCATGGCGCCATAATCCATTAATGCATTATACCATCGCCGAGGATTTTGTTTATTCATGGTTTGCAAAATCAGAGGAATAAGCTGTTTATCATCAATATTTTTTCGTTTATTTAGAAAATGATGAATATAAACAGTCCTAATATTTGTTTCAATGACTACTGTTGGCAGATTGAAGGCAAATGTTTGTATTGCAGCGGTAGTGTAATGTCCAATACCAGGTAATGCAGTTAATGCTTCTACGTTTTCAGGAAATTTTCCATAATATTTTCTCATAATTTCTTTTGCGCATTGATGCAATGCTTTTGCTCTTCTGTTATAACCAAGTCCTTGCCATGCTCTAAGCACGTCCCCTAATTCTGCTTGCGCTAAACTATATATTGTGGGAAATTGTTCTAAGAACTTGTTATAAAAATTGATAACGCGATCGGTTTGTGTTTGTTGGAGCATAATTTCTGACACTAATATTTTGTAAGCATCAGTAGTTTCACGCCAAGGAAACGAACGTTTGTTGGCGTTATAATACGCGTAGATTTTGTTTTGGAATGCAGCTATTTCTTTTTTTGAAAGTTTTGCCGTTCTCATTAATAAAGTTAATCTCTCGCTCTTTTTAATCTTATTATTCTTTTTCTCCGCTCAACTCTTTCAGCGTATCCAGTCTCATTGTGGTAAAATGATATATAATTCTGTTGGAGAAATCTATTCCTACCAATGCTTTTGTTAATTCTTTATCTTTAGTGCCATAGAGTTTTTCGATGTCAGTAGAGATTTGCTTATAAATTTTAAACGCTTTGATAGCATTTTCTTTCTTTGGTGTGTAAAAAAATTCATAGCTTATTCTAAAAAGATCATTCATGTTATGAATTAATTGAACTAAATCTTTATCAAGCTTTGTTCCTGCTAATATTTTTCCTAATTCTTTAAGCTCATCTCCTAAATCTTCTGCGCTTTCAATGAGATAATAAAGAAGTGTTTTTCCAAAATTAATTCTTTTCTGGTTTTTATTTAACTCCCGCAAACAAAAATACGTGAATTTATTAACATCGAAATCCTGGTAAAAAATATTTTCTAATGCTTTCTTATCATTTGCTTTCCAAGCCTCTTCGCAGGTTTTTGCCATGTCCATTAAAATAAGGAATGCTCTTCGTAGTAATGTATCAAAATCAAGGTTTAAATTAGAAGAAATAACTTGTATCTCGATTTTGTCTTTGCCAATATCCAATATCTCAAAACCCATTAATTCAGTTACTTTATTTTTAACAGCTTGGAGTATGTCTTGATTGTCGCAGTTGAGAACTATTTTATCATATCCTTTTTGATACGCGCGCGCAATAAAACGATCTGCTAGTTTTGGAACTAAACCAGAAACATCAACCATAATATCTTTAAGAGCTTGCTGTTTTTCAGTACTAATAGTTATACTATTATCTATTTCATCAATATCTATTTCATCGCCTGCATTGAGGTTATTCTTCTGCACCCATGCAGAAGGCAGGGTGATGGTTAATGCACGCACCCCCTGTTTTACTAATTTCCTTTTCACAATCATATGTTATCTATTTCGATATATAAATATATCGATTTGCTATATATAAGATATATCGCTCTATTCTTACTATATACTATATACCAAAATGATATATAATACTTTTACTATATATGTTGTTATGGATAACATATATGAGGTGAATCTTATGCAAAACAAAACAAATGAAGTTGTTGAACACAATGGGAGTAAATTGAATGCTAAACCAAGCGGCAGGGCTTCTGAACGTACAGCTGGCAGTCATTTGCTGATGCTGTACGAGAACATGAAAGGTGCGTGACAAGAAGCTGTCTGATTCTGACGTTGAAGAAGCAGACAGCAAAAATGATTATTTTTCTCTTTCTTAGTAGTAAATTGGTTAAGATTTAAAAATAAAGAAGTGTTTCTCGGTGAGTGACATGTCAACAGTAAACGGTTTAGAAGCAAGAGTACTGGTTTATGATCCTGAATATGGGATTACTGAACAAGTAGTACACCATCTCGAAGAACGTTTTGGTAAAGGTACTGTTGATGTGGAAGGCAGCGGTAAGCCAGTAGAATTATCAACTATTAATTACATTGATGATCTTGTTACACGCGTCTTAAATCATGATCCTGTTTATTATTCTCTCGTTGTTTATCCTGTTAGTATCTTTAAGGAATCTGGAAGTATGGGTTCTGTTGCTAGAATTCATAAATACGATCCTTTTATGCCACAGATGGTTTTAGGTGATTACAGAGCTGAATTAACTGATGCTATTATTACTGATGTTTTTATAAGTCTAGAATCATTTGATAATGAGATGAGTGCAGAGCATCTTAAACTCCTAATTGATACTTGGGTTAAAGCAGCAGTAAACGAACACGTTGTAGATACTACTGTTTTAGGTAAATCTGAGCGTGCAGGTATATTATATTCTGCTGCAAATGATGAGCAATTAAAAGCAGCTATTCATGGAATGATTTTCAAACAGCTTCATCCTTTACCTAATCTTGTTGTGGTAAAGATAGGTGGCAGTGCGTTAGATTTTACTATCCAAAATACTTTAGAAGCTAACTTGGGAATTGTTTGTTCTGAACTTAGTCAACTTCATGCTCAACGTTTATGCTATGAAGAGGTGTATATTCCACCTTATTCACAAACGAAAACTTGGAAAGATTCAGATGGACATGTCCATAAAGATGTTATTCACAAACCAGGGAGAAGAGTGAGAAGAGAGGTTACTCGTGTTCAGAGAATATTGATTACTGTTGGCGCAGGTCCTGCTGGTGATTTTTATAAAACACTCTTTAAAGTATATTCAAGATCACACCCACGTTTACCAGAGGAATTCCCCCTATTAATTGCTCATGTTCTCGAAAATAATCTACAGGCAGTAAGTTGTTTATTTAATCCAGTATTTAAGCCAGATAAATCAACTAGCTATGGAAAACCAGAGTTACTTACTTCTGGTGCTTATTATCGTATTAATGAAACTCAAACTTCGCAAGCTATTCCCTTAATACCTACTGCTCCGCATTGGATCATGGTAAAGCAAGGAATCCCTCTGACAGATTCAGATACGCAAACACTTGCTTTAGCTGATTTATATGGAGCTGAACGAGTAATTCTCTTAAAACGAACTGATGGAATTTACAATTTTGATCCGTATAGGGGTTTTAAGCCTGATTATAAACCACCCTATGGTTGTGCAGATTTAAATGCATGGCGTTCTGCACAAAGACATAACAGGAGACATGCAGTTGTCAATGTAAATGGAATTATCAATAATGAGATTTTACGAGAGGGAACCGGAATAACAGGACTTGCTGATGGAACAAGAGACCATCTGATGGAAACTTCAGCTTTAGAATATTTTCGAGATCGTTGTACTCGTTTAAAAGAAATTGTCGTTGTTCATGTTGCTCCTCATGAACTTTACCATCAAAGTAACTATGATGGTTTTAGTCATGTTATTACACGAGAACAACTTCAACTTTCAAGAGGTGGTTGGCCGGTTTATCTTAGACGAACAATTCGAGACGCAGTGAGAGGAAGAGCAAACAGCACTATTGTCAGGCAGTAGCGTCTATAAAAGCATTATATATCGATTTGCTATATATAGTATATATTGTTCTATTCTTAGTGGTAAATTGGTTAAGATTTAAAAATAAAGAAGTGTTTCTCGGTGAGTGACATGAGAGTTGAAGATGAAGTAGCAATTGGAGAAGATGATCGAAATCTTGAAGCGCGAATTCTTGTTTGTGATCCAAATCAAAGAGAACAACTATTGCCTTCTGTAGCTCTTCTTCCTGAATATTTCCGTAAAGAAATAGATTCAAGGTTCAAGGTAGCTTCAGATAGGAGTAGTAATTTATTACATGCTGTTTTTGGTTACGGTGGTTTTGATCCGATTAAGATTGAAATAGTTACTGATTTAAAACAAATTATTGAAACATTAAAAGCAAGTCCTTTGAGTTACTCCCTTGTTGCGTATACACTTGATGCTTTACGTTTAGAAGGAAGCGGAGGAACTATTGGAAGTGTTCATGCTATTGATCCTTTTATGCCACAGATGGCTCTTGGTGAACCATTAGAATACTTGGCAGATACTATAGTTGAAACAACAAGAACAGCTGAAAAAGAGGGAAAGAAACTAGCAAGGTCTCGACCTGCTGAAAAATTTCCTATACGTGAGTATGTTTGTAAACAAGTACAAAAAGTTCTTGCAAAATATAGTTTAGATGATGCTTTAGCAGGAAGATGTGCACGTGCTGGATTGCATTACTTTATATCCAGTGAAAGAGAATTACACGATGCTACCTTTGCTAAAATTTTTCGACAACCATCTGTTTTGGCAAATCTCATCGTTGTTAAAATAGGAGGAAGTGCTTATGATTATGATCGTCAGAATAGAGGCAGTACTAATTTAAGAACAGTTTGCCAAGCACTAAGTAAAATTCATCAGGATCGTCCAGAATCTCTTAGGGTAAGACAAAAAACTCAGGTCAATAGGATTTTAGTTACCACTGGTGCTGGTCAGTTTGGTGATATCCTTAAAGATAGCTATGCAAAATATGGGGATGATCCTTCGTTTGCTTGGGATCATCCTAAACGTATTTCAGAAGCATTAGAGCTTAATCTAAAAATTCTTAAGCAATTATTTGATCGTGATCATCCAGAAAAACATGGAAGAGCGAAATACGTTCCCGGTGATGCATTTTATTACGTGAGTAAAGATTCTTCTTCACGCAGGATACTTCTTCTTGGTACTGCACCACATTGGATAGTCATTAGAGATAAAATTCCCTTGCAGGATTCAGACACTCATACGATTGCTCTTGCAGAGTTTTATGGCGCTGAACGAGTTGTTTTAATTAAAAGAACCGATCGTATTTATGATTTTGATCCTTATCGTGGTTTTGTTTTTAATCCTAACAATAATAAATGCGCGGATTTAGAGAGTTGGAAAGAAGTTCAAGCACATAATAATTCCTATGGTGTTGTTGAAGTTGATGATCTTTTAGAAGGACGCATTTCTCGTGAAGGAACTAATTATTATACTGGTGTAGCAGATGGAACAGCCGGGCATTTAATGGAAGATTCTGCATTGCGTTATTTCCGTGATAAATGCAAGAAGGTTAAAGAAATTGTTGTTGTTCACATTGCTCCTGAAGAAATGTATGTTCAAGAGGGCACTTCAAATAGATACAGGCATGTTATTGATCAAGATCATGTTATTCAACTTCCTGAAGGTGGGTGGAAAGCTTATCTTGAGCATACTATTAAAGAAGCTTTCAAGGGAAATGTGTATAGTAAAATAGTGCGATAACTTAAACTAAAGTACGTATTAAGTCTTCTTCGGTTTTAGTGCCGGTTCAGCTTCTGAAGTGTATATCAATTGGATTTTTCTCTCTGGCACTCCGAAAAATCCCCAATATAAATTTAAGAAGAGCTTCACAAAAAGGAGTTCTGTCCTGAATCTCGGCATAGCCTCGGTTTTGGTGCCGTGATTATCCCGTTTGTGTGTAACAAAGAAAAAATTCCCACTGGAACTTCCTTTTTTCCCACGTATTAATTTGAAGGATAATCACCAGCATGGCACCAAAAACTTTACTGATCAAAGAAAGTGTTTGATAACATTTGACTTTCTTTGATGGTATATTGCTGCGCAATACATTCAGGACAGAACTAAGAATGTAGGCACTAAAACCCCATACTTAATACATACAAAATAAAGTTAGCTTTATTAATCCTTACTTATTTTTCAATATTATGTCATCTCCACTCTGTCAATACTTTGGTAAATGCGGTGGCTGTACAAGCCAGCATATTGAATATGAAACACAAATCATCAATAAAAAAAATCAATTAGCAAGAAGCATTGATTTTTCTGATATTACGGTAGTTGATGATCAACCCTATTATTATCGCAATCGTATGGATCTCATCTTTCATCCTCATGGATTAGGCTTTAGAGAAAAAGGAAAATGGTATAGCATTGTTGACATACAACAATGTGTAATATCAAATAGCAAATTAAATCAATTATTGAATGAAATCAGAGATTTCTTCAAAGGTGTTGATAGTTTTGATCTCCATAAACATACTGGGACGTATAGATATGCGGTGATTAGAACTCCTGAGTATGATTCATCTATTTCATTTGTTCTCAACGAAAAATCAACAAAAATAGCAGAAGCTCATGAAAAGATTAAAGCGTTTGCTGCAAAAATAATAGCGAATAATATTATCATTACCTATGCGAATCCTGAAAGTGATGTCAGTATTTCATCTGATTTTTTTGTTGTCAAAGGCAAGGATATGCTTGAGGAAACGTACTTAGGAAAAAAATTTCTTTACTCAGTGCAAGGATTTTTCCAAAACAATTTCAGGATGGCAGAAAAAATGCACCAGCACGTTCATGCTATTTTAAAATCTTATAAACCTGCTCACAAACATCTTCTTGATCTTTACGCAGGTGTTGGCACCTTTGGGATTATTAATGCTGGGCTGTTTAAGACGGTTACTATGATTGAAAGCGTTAAAGAATGCATTGATGCTGCAAATCAAAATATTGTTAATAACGAGGTTAAAAATGTACAAGCATTTGTCTTAGACGCGCAACATATTAAACGATTAAATCTCCAACAACCATTATTTGTTATAACAGATCCTCCTCGTTCAGGTATGAGTGAGAAAACTATTGAACTACTTAAGAATCTCGAACCAGAAGTGATTATCTATGTTTCTTGTAATATTGAGCAGCTTGGAAAAGATGTTAAAAAATTTAAAAAATACCAGCTTAAAAGCGCAGCACTGTTTGATTTATTTCCTCAAACACCGCATAGTGAAGCGATAGTAGAACTGGTTAGGAAAACTGATTAGAAATTATTTTTTATTTTAATCTTTTTTTAATCTCTTCTATTACCATAAATTTTCCTTCTTTTTTACATTTTAGAAATGCTTCTTTTTGCGTTAAGTACTCAGGCATTTATATTCACCTTTACAAAGTCAATATTTCCTTTAATGATATTTCCTTTAATAATATTTTTTACTAAGCCGATGCCTAATTTAATTAGTTCTTTTTTCGTTTGACAGATAAATAGTTGTATCTCATGATGTAGTTTTAATTCATAATCTGCTATCTTCAAACCATCTGCATTTCCATAAATAAAAATATCCAGATCACTATTTTTATACCAGTCTGAACGTGCAAAACTCCCAAAAATAATAATAGTCTCTGCTTTTTTTAATGAACTAAGGTGATTTAAAAGTCCACTTTGATATAATATATCTAATGCAAATAATTTTTTCCTATTTTTATATGCTGAAGCTTCATAATCACTCATGTAATAAGGCATTTTTCTTTTTTCTTTTATCCTTTTAATCAATCCTTCTTTTATGAATTGTTTGAGCCATCTGTCTGCTTTGCTTCGAGTTATTTCAGCTTCTCTCAATATCTCTTCAAAATGCCATTCTCTTGTTGGTTCTTCAAAAAATAATTGTAATAATTTCTTTTCCTTACTTTCCATAATAGTTCCTGTAATGGGAACTATTTTATAAATATTGTGTTTTCTCACCAATTTGAATATACTATATATACCATAAATTCATATATTATTTATTGTAATAATGATCTATGAAAACACGGACTATTGCTATTATTGTACCTTACACTAAAGAAGGCAAGGTTCTTCTTCAAAAACGTCATTCTATTAGCAAATGGGGCGAAGAATGGTCATTTTGGGGTGGTGGCATAGATCCAGGAGAAACTAAAGAGCAAGCTGCTCGAAGAGAGTTAAAAGAAGAATTAGATTTTGATGTTCAAAATTTACCATATCTTGGCGGGATTAATAAAATTATGAAACATATCAAAGATTTGGAATTATGGTATATTACTTATGAAATCTTTGTTACTCCTATTTCAGGCGATCTCAGCCAATTTCATGTACACGAAGGAGATGGGTTAGGGTTGTTTTCTTTGTCAGAAGCTCGTCATTTGAAAATGGCGCCTATTGATAGTCAAGCTTTAGATGTTGTTGAAGCCTTTTTATCTACTTTGTTAACCCTTGATAAATCAGAAATAACAGCGTAGGTATTATGCGATACTACGTTATACTACTACTCTATTTAAAAATATTCCATAAGTATTTATAAATCCGTATGCATTTCCTTGTAAGTAGCGAGTTGGTGGTGATGTCAAAACTTATAGAAATTGTCTCAGATTTTCATACTGGCGCTGAAGTTGCACAGTGTATTGGAGATGTTCATATTCGAGATCAACATTTAGGAGATAAAGTAACCTTGGCTTCTTCAGGTTTATTGATAGAAATTCCAGATGATGCTTGGAATTATGATCTTGTTTGTTATATTTTTGATCATGCAAGAGTTTTCTCTCAAGTACTAAAACCAGACCGAGAGAGATATGATAGTGATCTGGATTATAGAACTGATATTAATCAGCGTGCAAAAGAACAACATCAAACATTGCTTGGAATTAATATTACTCATCGTTTAGAATTTCATCGGATATTAAATTCACCCCTATCTTTTACACCTAAACAAACTGAAGTGCGAGATGGCGTTGCACTTGTTTTAGGTTTGAGAGAAGAGCATGTTCTACGCGCAGAACAACTTTATAATGGTGCAAATAGTCATCCAAAAATTGTTTCACTTCCAGATTATTTACTTGGGATAAGACCATTACCTAATTTAGAAGAACAATCAATTAACCGTGTAGGGAGAGATTATATTGACATTCTTAGAACTGCAATTCCACAAGCTATTGATAAGTTTGTTTCTCAACAGCATCCTTAACCTTAATACTTGATAATAAAATCATGGTATTGTTTGATACTATCTTCTTTAACTTCAATCTTATCTACTTTAGCAGCATCAGGACCTTGTTTGCACCACTCTATTAATTTTTTTAATTGGTCAATTGTTCCTTCTGCTTCGATATACACTGCTCCATCATCTTTGTTTTGCACAAAACCTTTTATTCCTAATTCTATTGCTTTTTGCAAGGTATGTCTTCTATAGAAAACACCTTGTACTCTTCCGTGAACAATGATCTGGTTATGTCTTATCATATATTACTGTTTACTCTTCTTCTTCTTATATTTTATTAATTCCAGAAGCTTAATTTATCTTTGAGAATTTCCTTGACTTTTTCTTTAATATCAATTGTCTTTTCAAAAGGTATTTGATACGAATTTTCACCAGGAACATTAATATTAATCATGCCATTGATGCGTACTTCAACTTTTTCTTTTCTACTTAAAGAAAATGCCTGTTTTAAGCCAATATTCCAACCAACATTTTGCTGGAAAGGAACAGTAGTTACCGCGTTCTTTTCCAAAACAAAGCTTGGTATAACTCCTGAGCTGAGTATATCACCTGTTTCTTTCAGGCTAATGTCGTAGTTGATACTATCAATAGAGACACTTATTCTGCTCGGGTTTTTTAAAGTAACTGTGCCATTCATCGTAAAACCTTTGTCACTAAAGCCTCCAATCTCATCAACTTCAAAGGTTACTAAGGTTACTTTTGTTAAGTTATTGCCTAAAAGGAATATTGCGCTTAATGCAATCACCATAAGCACTAATCCATATACTAGTGGATTATAATTCTGTGTCATGCTTTGTTTGAGCTATAGTCTTTTTTATAGTTTTCTGTTTATAGTTCGTAATAAGTCTGGGTTTTTAGTGCCTCTTTCGTGAAGCTCTTCTCAAATTGAGATTGGGGATTTTTCGGAGTGCCAGAGAGAAAAATCCAATTGAAATACTCTTCAAAAGCTGAACTGGCACTAAAAACAAAGAGGACTTATTACGAACTGTTTATACAAACTCAATGTTCCCCTCTAAATAAATACCTTTGTCTAATCTTACTGGTCTCCAAGTATCTATCACCAGTTCTGCATCAAGCCATGCTGCTAATTCGTCTGGATTGCCAATAGTGGCAGATAATCCTATGATCTGAATATTCTTTAATACATGGCGCAAAAGAGTAATCATAATTTCAAGTGTTGGTCCGCGTTCTGGATCATGGAGCAAATGTATTTCATCAACGATTACTACTTTAATATCTTTTAACCAAGGTGTTTGATGCCTTATTAATGAATCTAACTTTTCAGAGGTGCATAAAATAAGATCATATTCTTTAAGATAACTGTCTGAACTATCAATATCCCCAATGGAAAGCGCAATCTTAATGTTTGGATACCGTTGTTTAAATTCTTTGAATTTTTCAGAAGCTAATGATTTTAATGGCACAATGTAAATCGCTTTACCAATATCATGGAAAATAGCATTAATAATCCCCAATTCTGCAACTAAGGTTTTTCCTGAACCAGTTGGTGTACAAACCAATAGATTTTTGTCTTCAAAAAGCCCCTGTTGTATTGCTTTGACTTGGCAAGGCAAAAGCTCATTAAATTTTCTTTCTACTAATTTGGCGTATACTTTTTCAGGGATTTTGTCCTTTAATTTTTCTAATTTCATATTGTTATTACAAGTTCTTTTAATTTTTTCAATCCTTCTATGTCATTAGTAATAATAGATTCATATTTAATGGCATCTATGGTGTATTTATATAATGGATCATAATAATATTCTAAAAGAATTTTATTGGTTGTTATAAAATCTTTTTGTTCTAACGCATTAAGCATCATTTGCACCTGTTGTTTACCGACTTTTTGCTTTGTTTTTGGAATTATCTTTTTAATTTCTTCAATCATCTCAGGGTCTTGATAATATTCTTTTGTTATTCTTTTTGCTCTTTTTTCAATATTCTCGTTAACGCGAATATTAATTCCTTTTTTTATACTTTCCATTAAAAAATCAGGTATCTGCACATTCCCAATCTTCTTGCTCTCACCTTCAGTAAAAACATAATTTTTATTTTCTAGGGTTTTTAATGCTTGAAATAAATATGATTCGAACATCTTTTGCGTTCTTGGTTTTAAGCCAATGCCTCCAAACATTGAACTTCTATGCTGGGCTAATCCTTCAAGATCAAGAGTATTATACTCTTGTTTTTTTAGCGTGATTAATAATTCAGTTTTTCCAACACCTGTTAATCCCCACAGCACCAAGATGTTTTTAGGGAGGCTTATTTTTGGCAGTTGCTCTCGAACATAAGTTCTATATGCTTTATGTCCTCCTTCAAGCTGAAAAACATCAAAACCAATGCTTTCAAGAAAACTAGCAACTGCTTTTGAACGCATCCCTCCACGCCAGCAATAGATCACTATTTTTTGTTGTTTATACTGTTTAACTTCTTTAAAAAAAGTATCAAGTTTTGCTGAAAAATATTTAATTCCTTCTTCAATCGCCTGCTCTTTTCCCACTTGCTTGTATATCGTTCCAACTATCGCCCGTTCTTCATTAGAAAATAAAGGCAAGCTTATGGCTCCTGGGATATGATCTTCGGCAAACTCGTTTGGCGTTCTTGTGTCGAAAAAGACAAAGTTTTGATCAATACATTTTTGGATAGTTATCTTTTCAACCATATTGGTAAGAACTTGTTTTAATTTATAAAGTCTCTTTCAGAATTACATCTCTTCTGGTGTTTCTATTCCTAATAAATCGAGCCCCTTTTTGATAACAGTCCCTATATTATAGCACAATAAAGTTCTTGCTTTTACTAATGCTTCATGTTCTGCTTTCAAAATAGGTGTTTGATGATAATACTCATTAAATAACTGGCACAGATCCAGCAGATATCTGCATATGATACTTGGTTTTAATTGAAGGCTTGCTTCTTCGACTGCAAGAGGAAATCTGCTTAGCAATACGATTAATTTTTGTTCTTGTTCATTGAATAATGCAACGTCTATATCTCCTGCTGCTTTTTTTCCGTATTTTTTTAACACACTGTTAATCCTTGCATTAGCATATTGTAGATAAGGACCTGTTTCGCCCTCAAAATCACAAGCGGTTTTGACATCAAATACTATCATTTTATTGTTGTCCCTATTAAGCATATCAAATTTTATTGCAGCAATGCTAATTGCCTTGACTGTCTTTTCGATCTTATCTTTCTCCCAATCAATATGCCGTTTCAGTGTTTCTTCTCGTGTGTAATCAAACACCATTTGTTTCATGTCTTCATAAAGAATATTTTCTCCTGTACGGGAAGACATTTTTCCAGATGGCAATCTTACTTCAGCAAATGCAACGTGCCGGCAAAGTTCTCCCTGCTTAAATCCCATTATTTCTAATGTTTTAAAGGCCTGCTTTAAATGAAGTGTTTGCGCTGCTCCCACAACATAAATGCTTTTATCAATATTGTATTTGTTGAATTTAATTTCTGCCAATGCAAGATCTTTTGAAGAGTAAAGAGCAGTGCCGTCTTTTCTGAGAAGCACAAAAATTCCTAGATTATATTTTTCAAGATTTATAATTGCTGCCCCTTCATCTATTTTTGCAATGCCTTTTTCTATCATCCGATGAACAATATTCTTTGCAGGCTCATCCATCTCGCCTTCAAAAAAATAATGGTCAAACCTCGTGTTAAGGTCTTGATAGATTCTTTCAAATTCTTCTAAACTCCATGCCCGTGTTTTTTTCCAGAGTTTAAGAAGCTCTTTATCTGATTTATTGTCAAGTTTTTTATTTATTTCAAGCACTTCTTGTTCAAATTCTTTATTGGCAGCATCTTTGCTTTCAGATAATCTTTTTACTGCATCAACATAGACACTTGCTATCCATGTTGCTTTGGTATGTTTATCAAACGCATCGTTCTGATGGTATTTTAAATAACACCACAGCCATTTTGCAACATGCATACCAGTGTCCCCTTGATAATTTACTCTAATCACTTCATGGCCATAGTGGTGTAATATTCGCACTAAACTCTCACCAATAGAAGTACCTCTCACATGACCAACATGGAATGCTTTGTGAGTGTTTGCCTGGCTAAACTCAATCATCACACGCTCTTTTTTCTCTTCTCCTTTTCCATAATCTTCTTTTTTTGTGAAAATTTCCTTTACTACTGTTTTCGCCAAGCTTTTTTTGTTCATGAAAAAATTTACATAAGGGCCATTTGCCGTTATTTTCTGCATATGCTCAGAAGGTGTCAGTTTTTGCACTAATTCCTGCGCAATAATCATGGGACTTTTTTTAAGTTCTTTGCTTAATATAAAGCAAGGAAAAGCATAGTCTCCAAGGTTGCTCTCTTTAGGGATTTCAAGAACAATCTCTTTTTTGTTAAGCTCTTTCTCTAAAAGATCCTCGATTTCTTTACGATATTTATCCATACTGTTTATAAATAGATTATACACCTTTAAATGTATTCTGCTTCAGAGTACATTTAAATTGCCATATATAAATTATATAATGTTTATAAATAAATACAAAGGTTTAAATACTACCTCCTGAAATTTCATCTTATGTACAAACCAAGTATACTTGTTGTAGAACCAGAAATAGAAATAAGGGATGCTTTATTAGGAGATCTTCGTCATAGAGGTTATCCTATAGTAACAGCTGGTGATGGTTTACAAGCTTTAGTGCTTATGAAATTTATGGCGGAGCATGGTTTTAAGCTTCCCTTAGTCGTAACAAATGTCGATCTTCCGGTAGTTGATCATCCTTCTCTTGATCACGCACTTGATATTACCGGCTTGGATCTGACCACCTTGATTACTGGAGTTGGCACAATACCGCATGAATCAGATATTGAAACATATCTTTTTGAAGGAGACGAGCAAGAATATGCTGATTTTAAAAAACATTATTCTCAACATGATCAACCAACTAATGTTCTTCTGCTACCAAGTTCATATATTGATGCTGAAACTAGAGATTTAGCTACTACCTTTAATTCAATACTTTCTCGCAGAAGCAGGCAGCGTGTAGGAAGTCTTCCTCGTGATATACCTCTTAATAAGGGAGATTATACTGTTGATGAAACTAGATTACGTACAGAAGCTAACAAATTATTATCCCGTCCACTTGATCCTTATTCAGCAATATCTGAGAAAGCACGCCGTGAATTCGCCCAAAGAGTTCATGCGCCTGGGTATGTTTAAGTGAATATTATGTCCAATCTTTATCAACCACCAAAACCATTGTTATTAATTGTAGATGATAATCCTATAGATCTGGAATTATCAAGTGTTGTTCTCGGGAGACACTATGGGATTATTACTGCTGACAGCGGCAAACATGGGCTTCTCAGATTAGCGGAAGCTGGTCTTGAGAGCAAACTTCCTGATGGTATTCTTAGCGATTTTGAGATGCCTGAATTTGATGGAGATATATTTTTAGAGATCGTAAGAGGTGTTCGGTCTCCACAAGATACAGCAGCAAGATATTTTGGTGGAGATCGAAGAGGAATAGATGCAATACATGCAGGATTTCATCAATCATTAGGCGCGTCTGCAAGACCAATGATGTTATATTCATCAGGAGTAGATTTGGCGCCCTATCTTTCACGAGGTGCAAATGGAGTTTTTGATAAAGATCTTGTTAGGAAAAGCTTTAATGCTCTTGTTGAAATGGTAGCAACTCATCTTCCTTATGATCAAAAAGCTGTGACTGTTGTTCCAGCTCCTCATCAGTTTCTTGCTGCTGAAAGGAGACGTGATTCAGGATTGCTTGAAATACCACCTGTTGGTGCAGAACGACCTTATGATCGCAAATAGGTACGTATTAAATAAATAATTATACTTTCCTTACATGTCTTTCTTGAAAATCTTCAATCCGCTGCACGCTTTCGCGCATTTTTTTAATATCAGTTCTTAATTCTTTTAATTCTCTTCTAAAAACAAATCCCTGATATATTTTTACAATCACCAGAACAACATAAATGCCAAAAATACCTCCAAGAACATATTTTAAGCTTCCTATTGCCGATGAAACTAGTTTTACTAATGGTTCTAATACTCCAAATTCACTTCCCGTAGCCATGGTTTCTGTTCTAAGAATGGTCGTATATAAAGTTTTTCTATAACTCTGTAGAGAACTTTGCAAAATACTCGCAAAGCTCGGGTTACTGCCAGTTCGCATTGAGATAATCTTTTAACAAGGCAATTTTCTCTCTGGAACCTCGAAAATTGCTCGATAAGTCTTTCGAAAATGCTCACGAAATGGGCAGTAACCATAATTTTGCAAAGTTCTCTGTAATCTTACTGAATGCTATCTAGTATATCGTGCGCATTTTCTGCTCTCACTGATGTTTGCAATGCTTCATCTTGTTTTCCTGTTATTACGGTTAATTTCATTTTATAATATTGTTTTTCTTGTTCAGAAACACGCGCTTCTTTGTCGACAACTATTAATCCATAAGGATAACCGGGGAAAATGTAATCTTTGCTATTTTTAGCCATGTTTTCAAGAATATCTTTTACTGCATCCGGTGTATGTTGTTTTTGGTATATTTCAAATTTAAAAATATAGTTGCTTTTTTCATGTAATTTTACAAAATACATCTCTGCTTGATGCTGAGTGTTGGTAATCTTAACTGAAGGATAATAATACCATGATCTAATGTTTTTTGGCGCTAATTCATACAATGCTCCAATAGCACTATTTCCTGATGTTGTCAATAGATTTGTTGTCTTAGATAATCCTGCGATAACAACATTGTTCTTAATTCCTTCCTCATATAATTCCTGCCAATATTTATCTTCATTGGTGATCATACTTTTTAAATGATTGTCGAGGATAATGATATCATTTTTGTTCAATTCTGCTATCATGTTCTTTGCCAAGCGCAATTCTGAAAATTTTCTTGCTATTTCCCCCATTTTTGCGATTTCAGCACGTTCATTTCCCGTTTTTATCGTTATATCATTTGCATTTATCAAGAGATCATCTTTCTCTGGAAAAATAGATGCGCTTTGCTTGCTTAAAGGAAAGAAATCAACACTAAAAAAAATAGCATTATTTTTTATGATTGTTCTTGCGAGCAAGTAATATTCCTCTTTTATTATTTTTCTTGTTTTATTTTCTTCTATCACTACTGCTGCGACTCTTATTAGTTGAATTGAGAAATTTGGTGCTTCCAGCAATTCATTATTTCCTCCATCAATAAAGCAAATTTTATCATTGCGGCAATAATTATAATTATTGTCGTGAATAGGGTGGAAATTTTCTTGGCGCAATGGCAGCGCTTCATATCCTTGTGAAGAAAACATCATTTTTTCTTCATTCGGTGAACTAGGCGCAGGTGATTTTATTGCTAATGTTCCTAATAATTCTTTTAGTATATCCATAGTCATCTGTAACTTCGTAATATATATAAATTGCATTCTTTTTCTTAAGCTGATGGATGCTTTAGATACTCTCTTGAAATTAGCGCTTGATGAAGATATTGGGAATGGTGATATTACTACTAATCTTATTGCCACTCCTGATAAACAGGCAGAAGCAGTTGTTGGAGCAAAAGCTCCTGGAATTCTTTGCGGTATCGAAGTTGTTAAACGGCTTGTTGCCTTGTATAATCCAGATATTAATTTTCAACCATTGAAGCAGGATGGAGATATGATACATCAAGGCGATAAAATTCTCAAACTTCAGGGAAATGTTAATGCCCTCTTAACTATTGAGAGAACCCTGCTTAATTTCTTGCAAAGGTTATCAGGAGTTGCAACAACAGCGCATATCTTTGTTGAACAGATTGCCCATACTTCCGCAGTATTATTAGACACGAGAAAAACAATTCCAGGCTATCGCATCCTTGAGAAGTATGCTGTTAAAGTTGGCGGTGGCAGTAATCATCGCTTTGGACTTTATGATATGGTTTTAGTTAAAGATAATCATATATCGCTTGCAGGCTCATTGACTAATGCCGTTGAAAAAGTTCAAATTATCCGAGAGCAAGATCCCCATATGACTATCGAAGTTGAAATTGAATCTTTAGAACAATTAGATGAATTGCTTTTGCTTATTAAAGTTAAGGATGTTATTATTGATATGATCATGTTTGACAACATGTCAGCTAATGATATTAAAGATGGCGTAGCTCTTGTTAAACATTTTAATATCAAGCATCACAAAAATATTAAGATTGAGGCTTCCGGCGGCATTAATCTTGATACTATTCGCAGTATTGCGGAAACAGGCGTGGATTTTATTTCAGTCGGGGCAGCATTAACTATGAATGCTTTGTCGTTAGATATGGATATTGCTATAACTTCTTTACCATAAATTTATAAATGATAACTTAGTTTTTTATTTTTTATGACTTATGAGTTAATAATAACTGAAAAACCTAATGCAGCTCAAAAAATAGCTGAAGCTTTGGCAGATGGCAAGCCTATTAAAGAAAATCATCAAGGCGCACCATACTACAAAGTAACTCATGGCAATAAAGATATTGTTGTTGGCTGCGCTGTTGGTCATTTATTTACTGTTGTTGAAAAAGACAAAAAAGGGTGGACATATCCTATCTTTGATGTTTATTGGGAGCAAACGAGTAAATCTTCTAAAGGCGCAGCATATACTTCTAAATATGTCTCTGCCTTAAAAAAACTTGCAAAAGATGCTCGTGAGATTACTGTAGCTTGCGATTATGATATTGAAGGAGAGGTTATTGGATTAAATATTGTGAAATATGTCTGCAAGCGTAATGATGCGCAGCGTATGAAATTCTCAACTCTAACTAAAGATGAATTGCGAAAAGCCTATGAAACTAAATCAAAAACTTTAAATTGGGGTTTGGGGAATGCAGGGCTTACTCGCCATGAATTAGATTGGTATTACGGCATTAATCTTAGCAGAGCATTGTCCTTAGCAGTAAAATCAGCTGGTTCATTCAAAATTCTTTCTTCGGGCAGAGTTCAAGGTCCAGCTTTAAAAATAGTAGTTGACCGGGAAAAGGAAATTGCTGCTTTTGTGCCTGTGCCTTATTGGCAATTGCAGCTGTTATGGGAAAAAAATAAAACAGTTGTTGAAGCATGGCATATTCAAGATAAATTTGATGAGCGGCAAAAAGCAGTTGAGATTTTTGAAAAAGTCAAAGGCAAGCCTTGTTATGTTGTTAAATTAGAGACTTCTCAATTTGACCAGTCACCGCCAACACCTTTTGATTTAACGAGTCTGCAAATTGAAGCTTATCGCTGCTTTAGAATTCAACCAAATATCACGCTTGCTATTGCCCAAGAATTATATCTTGCCGGTGTTATTTCCTATCCAAGAACCTCTTCACAGAAATTACCTAAAGAGCTTGGTTATAAAACTCTGTTAACAAAATTGCAAAGTAATTTGGTTTATAAAGAATTAGCAACCAAGCTCCTTGCAAAAAAAGAATTGATTCCTCATGAAGGCAAGAAAACTGATTCAGCACATCCGGCAATTTATCCAACAGGAGAGAATGCTTCTCTTGATGAGCGCCAGCAGAAAATCTATGATCTTATTACTAAGCGTTTTCTTGCGACGTTTGCAGATCCTGCTAAACGAGAGACCGTAGTTATCACCTTAGATATTGAACGAGAAGCTTTTCTTTCAAAAGGAACTCGCACTATTGAAAAAGGATGGCATATTTTTTATGAACCATATGTTAAATTAGAAGAGCTTGAACTTCCTCATGTTCAAGAAAAAGAATCCGTGCAAGTAAACGATGTATTGCTACATGATAAAGAAACACAACCGCCTAAGCGATACACACCAGCATCTATCATTAAAGAATTAGAGCGGCAAAATCTTGGCACCAAAGCAACGCGAGCTACTGTTATTGAAACACTTTTTGATAGAGGTTATGTAACTGGTCAGCCAATTCAAGCGACTAAATTAGGAATTAATACCGTTGAAACTTTAGAAAAACATTCTCCTCAAATTTTGGATCAAGAATTAACACGCCACTTTGAAGAAGAAATGGATCAGATTGAACAAGGAACTAAAAAAAATCAGGAAGTTTTGGATGAAGCAAAAGATGTTTTAACAAAACTTCTTCATAAATTTAAGCAGGAAGAAAAAGAAATAGGAAGTGAGCTTATTGATGCCTATCGTGAATCAGATCGAATTGCGAATACTGTTGGTGAATGCCATAAATGCCATAAAGGGGTATTAATGATTAAACGTGGGAAATACGGTTTTTTTATTGCTTGTGATCAATATCCTCAATGTGATGTCACTATTACTTTGCCAAGCAATGCTCTTATTAAAACATCTGACCAAGTATGCGATACTTGTGGATTGCCAAAAGTCAATGTTATCAGAAGAGGAAAACGCCCTCAATTGTTTTGCATTGGTCCAGACTGCGCTTCTAAAGTTCAGGATACACAAACAATTAATTCAGTCCAGCAATTACCTGAAAAATTACCTCAGCCCTGCCCAAACTGTGGCAAAGAAATTATCTTGAGAAAGTCATTTTACGGGCAATTTTATGGGTGTTCTGGTTATCCAGCATGCAGAACCGTTGCCAAGATTAACAAAGATGGAACTATAGGAGCGCCTTATCAAAGCAAGCCAAAGGAGAAGAAAATTAAAGAGTCTAAAAAAGAAACTGCTTCTGAAACTGAAGTTGCTTCAGCTGAAAAGCCTGCTAAAAAAACAGTTTCTAAAAGAATGGCTAAGAAAAAAACAGATAAAAAATAGTTTATTTATTCATTTTTATCTCTTATTTGGTTTTATTTTATCGAAACATTTATATATTTTAAATTACTACCTAGTGGTAACTTTGTTGGGGTTAGTATTTATGTTAGAGAAACGGTTGGTTTGGGACTTTTTTCTAATATAAATCGACAATTATGAGAATAAAAAACTTATTAAAAGGGATTCTTGCTTTTTTTGCTGGTTATGCAGGAATTGAAGTGGCAGTAGTTTCGACTGATGTAGTTCATAAAGGTGAATCTGAGGCTCATCAGGAAGATCTTGCTGAAAGACATAAAATTGCTTATGCTAAACAGCATGATTTTTATTATGGACTTTTTGAACCTCATCCTCGGCTTGGCTTTGTTCTTTCGTCACACAATTATGGAAGACATAATCAAGAACATTATACACTCCAAGGAAGTCCTCACGGTACATTTCTTATTCTTGCGGATCAATTAGGTTTTAGAGATGAGGGTGATGATAGAAAAACTGCTCCTGTTGCTGTTGTCGGTGGAACATCATCATTTGGTTCTCTCTATCCTGCAGAGTCTTTCTCTGAACAACTGGAAGTACGATTAGGCACTACCGTTTCAAATTTTTCCATGCTTGGCTATAAGCCTTGGCAATTTAATACAGTAATGAGAGAATTTCCCGATTATTTTAAGAATAGAACTATAGTTTATTGTATTTCACCAGAGGATTTTGTTCCAGAACCTATATTTGATCCAGCACATTATTATGCAGCAATGGGCTGGGACAAATACAAGGATCCAACACCTCCTGAAAAAACATTCGATGACGAGCTTCCAGATATACCTTTCAAGGATCGTTTTTTAACAACATATCTTTGGAATTTAGCTTTCACTTCAGAAGCTGAAATCGCAGCATCAAAAGAAGTTATGCGAAGATATGGCACTGTACCTGATCCTGAAGCAAAAACCCTTGATAATCTTCTTACGCATGCTGTTTTAAATCCACAATCCATGTCACATTCATTAGCAATGCTTGGGGAAGCTATTGATATTGCTGACAAATTAAATTCTGACATGGTGTTTGTTCTTTCGCCGAGCAAAGGAATGGTGTTATGTGATAAATATCAACAGCTTGTTCCTGAAGGTCAAGAAAAACTTCAAATAGAATTTCAACTTTATGCTACTGTCGAAAGGTATTTACGCTCACGATCAGTTTCCTTGATAAATCTAACGCCTTCATTGCAAAATGCATATCGATTAGGACTTGATCTTTACCATGGTTATGATCGCACTGGTGAATGGCAAGGTCAAGTTGCAGAAGTGCTTGCAGAGCATTTGCGAGGTCAACAGTTTTTGGTTAAATAACTAAAATACATTTTTTATTTATTTACTCTGTTTATCCACAACATACTTGCCAATTACTAAAACATCCATCTCTGTTCCTAAAAAACATTCTACTGCATCATGCGGTTCACAAACAATTGGTTCTCCACTTCTGTTAAATGAAGTATTTATTAATACTGGTACACCTGTTTTATCACCAAAATGTTTTATTAATCTATAATACAGGCTATTTTGATCTTGTGTTATTGTTTGCAGCCGCGCTGTTCCGTCAACATGTGTTGTAGCAGGAATAACTGATCTTTTATCTTTATGGACATCTGCTACTAATGTCATGTAGGGGCTTTCCTGTGTTGTATCAAAATAATCTCCTGCTTCTTCGTATGTTACAACTGGAGCAAATGGCCTAAAACTTTCTCTAAATTTAATTTTTAAATTTACCCTTTGCCAATTTTCATAATTTCTTGGATCAGCAAGTATGCTTCTGTTTCCTAATGCTCTTGCACCAAATTCCATTCTTCCTTGAAACCATCCAACTACTTTTTGCTTAATTATTAAGTCAGAGACCATATCAGTTAATGTTCTTTCATCATCAATGCGTTGATAGTTCAAACCTTTTTTATCAAGCGCAGCTTGTATTTCATGATCAGTATATTTTGGTCCTAAATAAGTAAGTTCAGGCTGGTACACTCTTGGTCTTCCCATCAAACAATGATATGCAAATAATGCTGCGCCAATGGCTCCGCCATCATCTCCAGCTCCAGGCGGTATAAAGATGTTTTTAAAACCGCTTTCTCGCAATATAGCGCTATTTGCAACACAATTCAAAGCAACACCACCTGCTAAACAAAGATTATCAAGACCATACTGTTTTTGAGCATCTCGAGCTAGTTTTACCATTACCTCTTCAGTTACTGCCTGCATTGATCTCGCAAGATCTTTGTGCTGTTGTGTTAAAGGCTCGCCAGGCTTTCTTAGTCTCATACCAAACAATTTTTGAAACTTTCTTACCTTTACTGCTCGCAGTGAATCATGATGACCAAAATAATTCATGTTTAATCTGAATGTTCCATCATCGAGAATATGAATGAGATGCTGTTTAATCATATCAACATATTTTTTTTCACCATACGGTGCAAGTCCCATTACTTTGTATTCAGCATCATTTATTGCAAAGCCAAGAAAATGGGTAAAAGCGCTGTAAAATAATCCTAATGAATGAGGAAAACGCAGTTCTTTCTCCAAAGTAACCTGATTTTCATGTCCATAACCAACAGCAGTTGTTGTCCACTCGCCAACACCATCTACGGTTAATATCACTGCTTCTTCAAATGGTGATGCAAAAAAAGTATGGGCTGCATGAGATTGATGATGGAAGGGATAATAAATATCTCCAGCAAACCCATGGATTTTTTTTCTAAAATCATGACTCGTATTCAATAACTTATTTAGCCATCTTCCTAATGCAGTATTATGCCATCGCCATGATCCTGGAAATCCTCGTCCAGCAACATAAAGATCTCGTTCTAATGTTACTATTGGTTTTTCATAAAAAACAATGGCATCAAGCGTTCCTGGAGTGACTCCAGCTTCTTCGAAACAATAGGCAACAGCATTTTCTGGGAAACTATTATCATGTTTTTTTCTCGTGAATCTTTCTTCGGATACAGCTGCTAAAACTTGTCCACTCTCTCCCACAATTGCAGCAGAGCTGTCGTGAAAATGGCATGATAATCCTAATATGTTCATAGCAATTGTTCTC